>NZ_JBQCTZ010000170.1:0-7312 GCF_051963715.1 Neisseria sp. P0001.S005
CAGGCCGTCTGAAAACAAATATTATTCAGACGGCCTTTTCTGATAATATAACAACGAATTATTCCTTTCGGAGCCGTCATGACCTTCCCGCCACTCAAATCCCCCCTGAAATTTTACGCCGTCGTTCCCACTGCCGACTGGGTCGAGCGCATGGTCAAAGCAGGTGCCGACACGGTGCAACTGCGTTGCAAAACCTTGCATGGTGACGAGTTGAAACGTGAAATCGAACGTTGCGTCGCTGCCTGTCAAAATAGCGCAACCCAGCTTTTCATCAACGACCACTGGCGCGAGGCGATAGAAGCGGGCGCATACGGCGTACATCTCGGACAGGAAGACATGGACACCGCCGACCTTGCCGCCATCGCCGCCGCCGGTTTGCGCTTGGGTTTGAGTACGCACTCCGTAGCCGAACTCGACCGCGCCTTGTCCGTGCACCCTAGCTACGTCGCCAGCGGCGCGATTTTCCCGACTACGACCAAACAAATGCCCACCGCCCCGCAAGGCTTGGAGAAACTGCGCGAATATGTGAAACAGGCTCGCGGCACGCCCGTCGTCGCCATCGGAGGCATCGATTTGAACAACGCTGAAGATGTACTTGCCACCGGCGTTTCTTCGCTCGCCGTCGTCCGCGCCGTTACCGAAGCGGAAAATCCCGAAGCCGTGGTTAAAGCGTTTCAGGCTTTGTGGAATGAATGAGACCGTCTGAAAATAAGAAGCCCGATAAGAGGAGCAAACATCATGAAGATTATATTAAACAATGAAGCCATCACATTAAACGGCACAACCGTTGCCGACCTTATCACCCAAACCACGCCGCAAAAACCGTTTGCCGTTGCCGTCAATACCCATTTTGTCGCCAAAGGCGCGTATGCGGAAACGGTTTTAAACGAAAACGATAAAGTGGACATTGTGCGCCCGGTAGTCGGCGGATAAGCGGTTTTACTGCGCGTATAGCTGCGCTATTGGTTTAATGCTGAGAAAAGGAAAAGAAATGTTTATCGTATCGTTGGAATATATTAAAGACTTGGCTGCGGTTGAAACCTACCTATCTGAGCATATTGCGTATCTCGAACAGTATTATCAAGCAGGTGTATTTGTTATGTCTGGACGCAAACAGCCACGGACGGGCGGCGTTATCCTGATGAAAGCATCATGCAGGGAACAGGTGGAAAAGTTAATTGCAGAAGACCCGTTTCACCGAGAAGGCGTAGCGAAATACACAATTACCGAGTTTATTCCGACTAAGGTCGCCGAAGGACTTGAGAACTATTTGGAAACTATCTAAACCGATTTTTCAGAAGGCTATTGCCCCAAAAATAATATTACAAAGGAATCCATCATGTTTACCCTATACGGAGAAACTTTCCCTTCACGGCTGCTGCTCGGTACGGCTGCTTATCCGACGCCGGAAATCCTCAAGCAGTCTGTCCAAATCGCGCAACCGGCGATGATTACCGTTTCGTTACGCCGCGCCGGCAGCGGCGGCGAAGCGCACGGGCAGGGTTTTTGGTCGTTGTTGGAGGAAATGGGCGTGCCTGTGTTACCCAATACCGCAGGCTGTCAAAGCGTGCAGGAAGCCGTGACTACTGCGCAAATGGCGCGCGAAGTGTTTGATACCGATTGGATCAAGCTCGAACTTATCGGCGATGATGACACGTTGCAGCCCGACGTGTTCCAGCTCGTCGAAGCGGCGGAAATCCTGATTAAAGACGGCTTCAAAGTGCTGCCTTATTGCACCGAAGATTTGGTTGCCTGCCGCCGCCTGCTCGACGCAGGCTGTCAGGCGTTGATGCCATGGGCGGCACCGATTGGCACGGGTCTGGGTGCGGTTCATGCTTATGCGCTGAAAGTCCTGCGCGAACGCCTACCCGACACGCCGTTGATTATCGACGCGGGTTTGGGTTTGCCTTCGCAGGCGGCGCAAGTGATGGAATGGGGTTTTGACGGCGTGTTGCTGAATACTGCCGTTTCCCGCAGCGGCGATCCGGTCAATATGGCACACGCTTTTGCGCTTGCGGTCGAGTCGGGCCGTTTGGCTTATGAGGCGGAACCTGTGGAGGCGCGTGAGAAAGCGCGCGCCAGTACGCCGACGGTGGGTCAGCCTTTCTGGCATTCGGCGGAATATTGATAAACATTAGGGCGTGTCGAACACGCCCTTTTTTTGTCGGAGGAAAACCTGATTGCAGGTTGAACAGAATGTTCAGACGGCCTTGGCCAAAAGCTGTTTCAATGGCTTTAAGATTTGCCAAGCCTGAGCTTTGAGTTGCGGCTGCATCAGCAGGCGGGCGGGGTGGGGAATGACGAAATGCGGCCGCTCTGCGCACAATTCGTTCATCAACCCGATCATGTCGGGGCTGTCGAAGATTTTGCCGAGAAACAAGACTGCGCGCGCTTGCGAAGCGGTCAGCTCGTTTTGCATTTCGGCAAGCTCGGCGCGGATGTGTTCGGCATCGGGCAGGGCGGTGAACACGGGCGCGGTTTTGACCCATGCGGTTTTGTGCGCCTGCTCGGGCTTGAGGCCGATGGCGGCGAGGATGTTGTCGAGAAGCGTGCCGACGTCGCCGCTAAACAGCGTACCGTGCAGGCTGTCTTCGGTGGACGGACAAATGCTGACCACCATGATTTCAGACGGCCTGATGGTTACGTCAAGACGGGGCAGATTGTCTGAATGCACGGCTTTTTCTGTTTTTGCCGGTGTTTCGGCCATGGCCTTGGGCGCCGCTTCGGGAACGCGGACAGCAGGTTTGGCCGTTTGCGCAGTGGCAATGGCGGCGGTGCGTGCCTGATGGGCGCCTGCGGATAAAGTGCGCACGGCTTGCGCGGTATCGGCGGCAATGGTTTTGGGGCGGACGGGCGCGGCTGCTGCTTGGGGCACGGCATAGATGATTTTGGCGTTTCGGTTCAGCCACATCGGGCCCAAACCCAAGGCTTCGTGCAGGTGCAGGTAGCGGCTGCTTAACATGATTTCTCCATCAATACGGCATCTTCGCTGCCACCGTCGGGCAGGGCGTAGTAGTTTTTGCGGTGGCCGCAGGTTTGGAAGCCGTGTTTGCGGTAGAGCTGTTGCGCGGTTTCATTGCTTGCACGGACTTCGAGCAGCAATCGGGTTGCGCCTTGCCGTTGCACTGCGTTTTGCCAGTGTTGCAGCAGGGCGGACGCAATGCCTTGGCGGCGGTATTCGGGCGCGACGGCAATCAGGTGCAGCTCGGATTCGTCAAACACGGTTTGCCACACGATAAAGCCGGCAATTTGGTGGTCGGTCTGGCTGAGCCAAACGCTGTCTGGATGGTGTTGAACCGCCGATTCAAACTGCTGCGCCGTCCACGACGAAGGATTGCCTTGTGCATCGATGGCAGCAAGGATGGAGCAGTCGGCAAGTACGGCTGGGCGCAGGTTCACGGTTTGGCCTTTTGTTGGGCTTGCTCTTGCGCGGTCAGGGCAATTTTATTGCGGACGTAGAGCAGCTCGGCGTGTGCCGCATCGGTGGCAACATAGCGGCCGCTGCGGGCAAGTTTGAGATAATCGGCGGCGGTCAGCATATCGGCCTGACCGTCAAAAGGCGGTTTGTCGGCGAGGGCAAAGGCATTGCCGATGCCGCCGCTAGGCGTTTTGCCCTCGGGCGCGGTAATGGCGGCGGCTTTGCCAACCGTGTAATCGCTCAAGCGGACGTGGTTTTGCGTATCAAACCATGCGTAGAATACTTCGCCCATGCGCGCATCGGTGGCCGCCAGTACGCAACTGGATGGCGGCAGCAGCGAAGCGGCGGCATCGAGGCAGGGAATGCCGATCATGGGCGTGTCAAACGGCGTGGCCAAACCTTGTGCAACCGCCGCGCCGATACGCAGGCCGGTAAATGCACCGGGGCCTTGTGCATAGACGATGCAGCCCAAATCGGCGGCCGTGATGCCCGCTTCTTTAAAGAGGCGTTCGATTTGCGGCAGGATTTGTTCGGATTGCTTGGTGCCAACGTTTTCGTGAAACAGGCGGATCTCGCCTTGATGTTCCAATGCGATGGACAGAAAGGATGTGCTGGTGTCGATGGCAAGAGTCGGGCGGTTGTCGGTTGGCATGGTGTTATTTTTTAGAAGGATATGGGTTGCCATTATAGTGGAACGGCGAGGGGGAACAAAGCACTCGGGCGGCGCTTGGGTAAAAATGCCGTTTGCTGCAAAGCTATTCGATAAGTGAACCAAGATTTCAGGCCGTCTGAAAATATTTCAGACGGCCTTGTTTTATTGGTCAAGTTTCAATAAAGGCGAACCTGCTTTTTCAACGGCACGGCGGTAGGCTTCATGCGCTTCGATGAGTTGCAAATAAGCGCGGATATTGGGGTAGTCGGCAAAATCGAAGCGGTCGGCTGCGGCTTGCAGCGGATAACTCATCATGATGTCGGCACCGCTGAGGCTGTTGCCGACCAACCATTTGCGGTTTTCCAATTCGCTGTTGATGTGGGCAAGATGCAGCGCGGCTTGCGGATGGATAAAGCTGCTTTTGACGCTGCCGCTGATTTTGCGGGCAATCGGTTTGACGAAAAACGGCATGGGCGCGCTTTCAATCCGGCGGAACACCAGTCCGAGCAGCAATAACGGCATCAGTGAACCTTCGGCATAATGCAGCCAGCGTTGATATTGCCAGTATTCGCGGCTGTCGCGTTCGGGCATCAGACGGCCGTTGCCGTAGGTTTGAATCAGATAGTCGGTAATCGCGCCGCTTTCCGCCAAGATAAAGCCGTCATCGTCCAATAAAGGCGATTTGCCCAAGGGATGGATGGCTTTGAGTTCGTCAGGGGCGAGCAAAGTGTCAGGATGACGGTGGTAGGTTTGCAGGCGGTAAGGCGTACCGAGGATTTCAAGTAGCCAAACAATGCGCAGGGCGCGGGATTGGTCGAGCGAATGCAGGGTAATCATGAGGGGCTTTAAATATTGGTTTGTTTGAGGTCGTCTATGCTGATTTGGCAGGCATCGGCGTATTTTTGCAGGGTTTTGGCCGGTAGTTTGGCGAACACTTTGGGACGGAAATGCCGACGAAGCTGCCATTTCCATACGCCTGCAGACATGGCCAAGCCGGTTTCATCATAACGACAGCGGAACATATGGTAGTACAGCGGCGAATATTCGCCTTTTTCGACGGCTTCGCGCGCGGCCTGCGTTTGGGCATCGAGTTCGAACACCGCCATTTCTGTGGCGTAGGCTTCGTCCTGCCAACCGTTGCTGGTGGCTGCTTCGTAGTGGCCGTCGCGGGTGCCGTAGATGACTTTGCGGTGGCCATGGTAGCTGGCGCTGTTGTCTTGAGGGATGTCGTCAATCTTCATTCAGACAGCCTTTACTGCTTCCAAAAGCATGAAACATGTTGAAAAACGGCCGCTTTCCGGAACGTAACACAGGATTTTTTGGCCATGTTCGATAGGGAAAGTGCGCATAAATTCTTCAAGGATGATGTAAATCGAGGCCGAACCCGTGTTGCCCTTGCTGTGCAGATTGGTAAACCATTTTTTCTGCGGAATGTCGAAGCCGATGTTTTTCAGGCCGTCTGAAAGGCGGTCGCGGAAAAAGCCGGAAGAGTAGTGGGGCAGGAACCAATCGATTTCTTCGGCGCGGATGCCGTGTTTGGCGGCGATTTGGGAGAGGGGTTTTTCCACTGTATAGCGGACGATGTTTTCGTTCAGCAGTTTGACGTCCTGCTTGACCGCCATCAGGCTGTGGCGGCGGCCGTAATCGGCATCGGCGTGTTTCCAACCTTCAAATACGCCGTCGCGGAATTCTGCGCCGGCATACATGCAGGGCGGCATTTCGTTGGCGTAGGAAAGCAGGTCTATCCAATGGATTTTCAGGCTGAGGCCGTCTGAATTGGGGCGGTCGGACAGATACACCGCGCCTGCGCCGTCAGACAGCATCCAGCGCAAAAAGTCTTTTTCAAACCCGATTTCGGGGGATGCGTTTTCCAGTTTTTTATGGTCGGTTTCACTTTGGAACACTTCGCCGCGCATGACCGCCGAGGCGTTTTCGGAAGCCACGGAAACCGCATGTGCGTGTTCGCCGGTACGCACGGCGTTGTAGGCGTGTTTCATCGCCGCCATACCTGCCGCGCATACGCCTGCCATGCTGAACACTTCGCAAGGCGGCATATCCAGCAAACCATGCACCATCACGCCGTGTCCGGGCATGGTTTGGTCGGGATAGGAAGTGGCGCATGCCAGGCTGCCGATGGCTTCTGCTGGAACGCCTTGGGCAAACAGACCGTTGACCGCTTCGGCAGCCAACTCGGCATTGGTGTGCGTCGTGCGGCGGCTTTCGGGGTCGATGGCGTAATGGCGCGACAAAATGCCGTTGGAACGCAAAATCATACGGCGCACGCGTGACGGCACATCGCCTGCCATGCCGAGGACGGCTTCCATTTCGTTATTGCCGACGGGGGCATTGGGCAAGAAGGCAGAAACGCGGTTGAGATAAACGTCTTTGAGTGTGTTATTCGATGTCATGATGTGTTTGTCAAAATAATCAACCGATAAACCGCGCCGCGTAGTCGCAGCTTGCAGTTAACGGGATGTGGTGTGTTTCGGCGTATTCCATCAGCGCATCCACCAGCAGTTTGGCAATGCCGCGATGACGGAAGTTGGGCGAGACCACGGTATGGTTTACGTCCCAGCCGCCGTTATGTTCGGTATAGCTGATATAGCCTGCTTCCAAACCGTCAATATCGATTTGAAAGCGACGGCGCTCGGGGTAGTGGATAACTTCGGGCATGATGGATTCCTAGTTTGAGGCCGTCTGAAACGTATTATCTGCCTGACGGTTGTCCATAATAATCCGCCAGCTTTTTCAGACGGCCTTTGAGCAACGGATGCAGCAGTTTTTTCAAAATCACGCTGACGGGCAAAACCACTAAAATCATCGCCAATAAAAAGACGATGTAGAAGCACAGCAGCGCACGGCGCAAGAGCGGAGAAATACGGCCTGCCGCCATCAAAAGCTTGCCCCAGACGAAGAAGCTACGGCCGGCGGCGCGTTCGCTGAAAATCAGTTTTTCATTGACTGTCACCGCGCCCATGTTTTGAAACAGGGTTTCGTCCAAAGGCTGTTGGTTCAATAGTGTATCGCGCAATTTCGTACCAAACCGCGCCGCATCCGCCAATTCTTTTTCAGCAATGCCGGCGGAGGGCAGGGAGAGGAAATAGCGTTTGTCGCCGGTCAGCATCCATGCGGGCGTGGTAATGAAACTTGCCGCGCTGTTGCAGTCATCGATTTTTACGATGTTGCCGATGAGTTTGGCGCCGTTTTGTTTCAGCAAAGATTTCATTTTTTCCTGCGCGCCC
>NZ_JBQCTZ010000171.1:0-7279 GCF_051963715.1 Neisseria sp. P0001.S005
ATTTGCTGCGCCTGTTGAAAAAATAATGTTTGAGGCCGTCTGAAACTTTTCAGACGGCCTTTAGATGAAAGATAAAACAATGAACATCATTGATACCGCCATTCCTGACGTAAAACTGCTTGAGCCCCAAGTCTTCGGCGACTCGCGCGGCTTTTTTATGGAAACCTTCCGCGACGAGTGGTTCAAGACCCAAATCTGCGACCGCACCTTCGTGCAGGAAAACCATTCCAAATCCAGCAAAGGCGTATTGCGCGGCCTGCACTATCAAACCGAAAACACACAAGGCAAACTCGTGCGCGTGGTTGTCGGCGAAGTATTCGACGTGGCCGTCGATATGCGTAAAGACTCCCCCACTTTCGGCAAATGGGTAGGCGAGATCTTGTCCGCAGAAAACAAACGCCAACTGTGGGTACCCGAAGGTTTCGCTCACGGCTTCTATGTACTGAGCGATGAAGCCGAATTCGTCTATAAATGCACAGACTATTACAACCCCAAAGCTGAACACTCGCTGATTTGGAATGATCCGACCGTCGGCATCGACTGGCCGTTGCAAGGCGAGCCAAACCTGTCGCCTAAAGACTTGGCAGGCAAAGTATTGGCCGAAGCGGTAACGTTTGAATAACTTCAAAACATAACAGAATCAACTGTTTATATTTTGTAGTATTAGAAAGTTTCAAATGAATTTAAATAAAATTAGAAAATTTTTTAGAGAACCCCATATCTTCTTTAGGGATTTTCTAAATAAACGCTTTCCTCCTTATAATGTAGAACAGCCTATTCCTGAAACTGAAGAATTCACTCTGATCAATGCAGATGCAAATCTTGCATCACTCACAGAAAACGTTTTGCCAAACTTCCCCATCGATGTTGTTTTTACTTGGGTCGACAATACCGATAAAGCATGGCAAGAACAGTATTACCGTACCCTGCAGCCTATTGATCAGGAAGATATCGGCCTGTATGCGACCGATCCTGCCCGCTTTTCCAACCATAATGAACTTTTTTATTCAGTACAGGCAGTACAGAAGTTTATGCCGTGGGTCCGCAATATTTTTATTGTAACGGCGGATCAAAAACCTAAATGGTTAGATGAAAACACCCATTCTAAAATTAAATTAATCAATCATTCGCAAATTATTGACGCCAAATACTTACCAACGTTCAATTCCCACGTCATTGAAGCAAACTTATATAAAATTCCAGATTTAAGTGAACATTTTATTTATTTTAATGATGATGTTTTTGTTGCAAGACCACTGATGCCTAACCACTTTTTTGAAAATAATGGCTTGGCTTCCCTATTTGTTGCCAATAAAAGTTTTCAAAAAATGCGTCAACGAGGTCTAATCACACCGACATTGACCGCATCAGAACACGCATTAAAGCTCTTAAAAAGACATTATCCGACAATTAATATCAATACACCGTTGGTACATACTTACGTTCCACTACGGAAAACATCCTTTCAAAAAGCATGGTCATTATTTGAAGATGAAATAAATTCTTTTCTAAATAACAAGGTACGCCATAATTCTGAACTTAATATGGCCAGTTTTTTAGTACCTTGGTTGATGTACCTTGACGGATATGCCACACCGAAACGTGAAATTTGCTACTATTTCAATATACGCAGTTCACACGCCCAAACTCAATATAAGAAATTGTTATTCAAGAAGAAATACCTTCATATGCCCCACTCCTTCTGCATTAACGATTCAAGCAGTAATAATGCGGATAAAAACTATGCCCTACATTTCCGTAATTTTATGGACACTTACTTTGAAATAGAGGCAGAATAAATTCTTACATTAATGACATTTGATAGATAACATAATAATTTAAAATGATTTTTTCAACATTCGGCCTATTTAAACAACGTCTCTTGCTAACCAAATTTTTAGACAAAATTTCAACGGATAAGACCGCAGTATTTTGGGGCAAGAAACATCCCAAACGCAGAAAATTAGCACATATCTTAAGATTGCCCCTGCTCAATCTTGAGGACGGCTTTTTACGCTCGCTCGGACTGGGCGTCTCCGGTTATCCGCCCTACTCCATCGTCTATGACGACATCGGTATCTACTACGACACCACACGTCCTTCGCGTTTGGAACAACTGATTCTCGCCGCCGATACCATGCCGTCTGAAACCTTGGCTCAGGCGCGGCAGGCAATGGATTTCATCCTGCAACACCACCTGTCCAAATACAACCACGCGCCTGAGCTTTCAAACGATCATCCTTTACGTTCCCCATCCAAACCCGAAACCGTCCTCATCATTGATCAAACCTTCGGCGATATGGCCATCCAATATGGCGGCGCAGACGCCTCTACGTTTGAACTGATGTTTCAGACGGCCTTGAATGAAAACCCGCAAGCCGATATCTGGGTAAAAACCCATCCCGATGTTTTGTGCGGCAAAAAACAAGGCTATCTGACCCAACTGGCGCAGCAATACCGCATCCATCTTTTGGCAGAAGACATCAATCCGATTTCTTTGTTGCAAAACGTTGATAAAGTTTATTGCGTTACCTCGCAAATGGGTTTTGAGGCGCTTTTGTGCGGCAAACCACTGACCACCTTCGGCCTGCCGTGGTATGCCGGATGGGGCGTAAGCGACGACCGCCACCCACAAATCGACAACCTTGTTCAAACCCAACGCCGCGCCCCCCGCAACTTGCTGCAGCTCTTCGCCGCAGCCTATCTGCAATACAGCCGCTACCTCAACCCCAATACCGGCGAAACAGGCAGCCTCTTTGATGTCATCGACTATCTGGCGACGGTCAAACGCAAAAACGACAAATTGCGTGGTGAGTTATATTGCGTCGGCATGTCTTTGTGGAAACGCGCGGTTGCCAAACCATTCTTTAACGTACCCTCATGCCGTCTGAAATTTATCTCCTCCACCCAAAAACTGGCTGGGGTCAAACTGTCCGATGATGCACGCATCCTTACCTGGGGCAACGGCAAAGAGGTCATCGTCCGTTTTGCCGAACAACACCACATCCCCCTGCTGCGCATGGAAGACGGCTTTATCCGCTCGGTCGGACTCGGTTCTAATTTAGTGCCGCCGCTGTCGCTCGTTACCGACGATATGGGCATTTATTTCAATGCCGAAACCCCGTCACGTCTTGAACACATCCTCCAAAACCAAAACTTCGACGATCAAGACTTTCAGACGGCCTTGAAGCTGCAAAAAATGTTGACCGAAAACCACATCAGCAAATACAACGTCGGCAGCTCAGACTTCACCGTCCCGTCAACCGACAAAACCGTAATCCTCGTTCCCGGCCAGGTTGAAGATGATGCGTCTATCCGCTACGGTTCGCCCCAAATCTATCGCAATCTGGATCTGCTCCGTACCGTACGCGAACGCAATCCCGATGCCTATATCATCTACAAACCGCATCCCGATGTAGTCAGCGGTAACCGCATCGGCCATATTTCCCTTGAAGATGCTGCACAATATGCCGACCAAACCGCCGAACAAGCAGATATCCTGACCTGTCTCCAATACGCAGACGAAATACATACCATGACTTCGCTGACAGGTTTTGAAGCCTTGTTGCGCGGCAAAAAAGTCAGCTGCTACGGCCTGCCTTTCTATGCAGGCTGGGGGCTTACCCAAGATCTGCTCCCCATTCCGCGCCGCAGCCGCAGGCTTGAGCTTTGGCAGCTGATTGCCGGCACGCTCATCCACTACCCCGACTATATCCACCCCGAAACCCATCAGGCCATCAATGCGGAAACCGCTGCCCAAATCCTGATACGACAAAAAAATATGCAAAAAAACAACAACGGATTACATCGCGGGTACTTTGCTAAAAAATTAGGTAAAATCAAACAACTATATCGATCTTTCAAATAAACACCATCTAAATTAACGACACGTCATAAACTTGCCTCTATTGAGGCATCATTGCCTTTGCATCGTTAATACGCTTGGCGTATGCTTGAAAGTTCAACCTAAAACTATTACATAAAAAACAAAACCACATTGCGACATGAAACAGACCGTCCTCCAAAACAACCTGCAAAACCTGCTCGAAAGCGCAGAAAATATCCTGCTACTTCAAGGTCCTGTCGGCAATTTTTTTCTGCGTCTTGCCGACTGGCTAACTGCAAACGGCAAAACCGTACATAAATTCAACTTTAATGCAGGCGACGACTATTTTTATCCGCCCACTCAAGCGCATACCGTTGTTTTTAACGACAGCTACGATGCCTTTCCTGAATTTTTGCAAGAATACATCGCTCAACATCACATCCAGGCCGTTGTCTGCTTTGGCGACACACGCCCTTATCACATCATCGCAAAACGCATTGCAAACGAAAACCAAGCCAGTTTCTGGGCGTTTGAAGAAGGCTATTTCCGCCCCTACTACATCACCTTAGAAAAAGACGGCGTCAACGCATTTTCCCCTCTGCCACGCCGTGCCGACTTTTTTTTGGAACAATTCCCCAAGCTGGCCCAGCAAGAATACAAAGCGCCGACGCCGGTACGCGGCGGGTTTACGCCCATGGCAAAAAACGCCATCCGTTACTATATCGAATTGTTCCGCAATCCGAACAAGTACCCGAACTACATCCACCACCGCGCATCCAATGCCGGCCATTACCTCAAACTGTGGTCGATCTCCATCCTCAAGCGTTTGAACTACTATATTGAAGACATCCAAATAGCTAAACGCGTGGAGGCGGGCAAATACGGCAAGTTTTTTATTGTTCCCTTACAGGTATTCAACGACAGCCAAGTCCGCATCCATTGCGACTTTTCCAGCGTCCGCAGCTTCCTGCTCCATGTTTTGGCCTCCTTTGCCGCGCACGCGCCTGCCGATACCAACCTCATCATCAAGCATCATCCGATGGACCGCGGCTTTATCGACTACTCGCGCGACATCAAACGTTTTATCAAAAAACACCCCAAACTCAAAGGCCGTATCACTTACGTCCATGATGTCCCCCTGCCCGTTTTCCTGCGTCACGGCCTTGGCATGGTTACCATCAACAGCACCAGCGGCCTGTCCGGATTGATCCACAACATGCCTGTCAAAGTCCTCGGCCGTGCCTATTATGATATTCTCGGCATTACTGACCAAAATACCTTGGCAGAATTTTGGAATCATCCGACACCGCCTGACAAAGAGCTGTTCCATGCCTACCGTATGTACCACCTCAACGTGACCCAAATTAACGGCAACTTCTATAGTCAGGTGTTTTTCCCCAACAAAAGCACCTCCGACTCTTCTACACCGACAACCTGACTTAGCGAAAGAAAAGTTCAGGCCGTCTGAAAACATTTCAGACGGCCTAAAACAATCAATACATTGGCTACTTCCATGTAAATCAAACACAAAAACCTGCATTTATCATTAACAATAAATTACAAAAACAGTATAATGACCGAGCTGTCATGAGCGCATACCGACTCAACCTGAGCCCTTTGTAACACAAAAAATATGGATGTATCCCTAGGCAAAACAATATAACAAGCCAAGCATCCTAAAGATAAGCCAGCAAGGCAACACACTCTACAAAACAGTGCCAAGCAATATTTTTACAAAGCCCTCAGCCGGTATCGCCGCCCATATGCCGCAGCATCCGTCTTCCACTTTATATCCGCCCCAAACCATGACCGCCGCTCCTGATATCCTCTACCGGCAAGCCGCCGCCCTTTTGGAACAATCCAATACCGCCCAAGCCCTGCCCCTGCTGCAACAGGCCGCAGAGCAGGGATATACGGAAGCTGCTTTTGTATTGGGCAACTATCTGCTGCAAAACGGTCATCCGGAGCAGGCACTTCCATGGTTGGAAGCCGCCGCGGCCCAACGCCATCCCAAAGCACTCTTCTCCCTGCTGCAACAACGCGAATACAACGGCACCCCGACCGGACAGCTTCTTAACGAATACGCCTGGCTGGGTGAGCAAGGTCACCTCGAAGCCCAATTAATCCTCATGCGTTACCACGCGCAACGCAACGATCCACAATCGCTCTACTGGGCAGAGCTTGCCGCTGCCCGATATGCCGCGCCTGCGTATTACCATCTGGCACGTCATCATCAACGCCAAGGCGACGTTGAAACAGCCATCGAACAATACGAAAAAGCGGCCACCCTCGGCGTAACTGCTGCCTGCTGGCAACTCGGTCAAATCTACTTCTACGGTACAGGTGTCAACCCCAATCACGCACAAGCCGAACACTATCTCGAACAAGCCGCGCAAGCCGGCCACATCGCCGCACAAACCTTGCTGGCTGACCTTCTTGCCGCCCAACGCAAACCCGAAGCCTTAGAATGGTATCGTCGTGCCGCCGATAAGGAGCAAGCGGAAGCACAGGCCAAGCTGGCCCAATATGCCCTAACCGGCGAACTTTCCGAACGAGACCCGTTCCAAGCGGCACGCTACGCCAAAGCCGCCGCCGAGAAAAACCATCCCGAAGCCCTGAAAATCATGGGCGACCTCTACCGCTACGGCCTTGGCATCAAAGCCGACAACCATATCGCGCACGATTACTACCACCGTGCCGCCGCGCTGGGTTCTGCCGCCGCGGCACAAAAACTCATCAGCGACGCCGCGCTTTACCATCCGCAACAATACGAACAAATCAAAACAGCCGCCCTGCAACAGCAACAAATCGAAACCATCTACCGTTTGGCAGAAGCACAAGCTCACGCCATCGGCCGTCCTGCCGACTACAATGTCGCGCGCAAGAATTACATGGAAGCTGCCGAGTTCCACCATAAAAACGCAGCGGCAGCCTTAGGTCGCATCTACCATTACGGCCTCGGTACGGCGCAAGACCCTCGGGCGGCCGCCCACTGGTACGCCATCGCTGCCGAACAAAACCACCCTTCCGCCCAATACCACCTCGCCTGTTTTTACTATCACGGGCAAGGTGTCGGCTGTCATGTTCCGACCGCCTGCTACTGGCTGCAGGCCGCCATCAGCAACGGCCACACTTCGGCCGAATCATTAACATCCCTATTAGAACAATGGCGCCGCGAAGTGCACCATGCCATCGGGCAAAAGGCCGTCTGAAAATATTTACACTCGCATTTTTTGACAATCTTTAACTATTCCCCTAATATTTGCCAGTTATTTTTCACGGACACGTCATTGTTTTCATTTCTTTCTGAAAACGCCTTGTTCGCGCATCAATACCATGACACTCGGCGGATAACGCCAAGCGTTGAAACACACTACATCCGGAACAAAAACGGATGCTCGGAAAAACATTTCTAGGAGGTGAAACAACATGGAATGGGAATTCAACAGTTAT
>NZ_JBQCTZ010000172.1:0-7240 GCF_051963715.1 Neisseria sp. P0001.S005
AAAGAAGCCGCGCCTGTGGTATTGGTCGGCAAAGGCATTACCTTCGACACCGGCGGCATTTCCCTCAAACCCGGCCTGAACATGGACGAAATGAAGTTCGATATGTGCGGCGCGGCAACCGTCATCAGTACCTTCTGCGCCGCCGTCAAACTGCAACTGCCGATCAACCTGATTGCCATCGTCGCCACTTGTGAAAACATGCCTTCCGGCGCGGCTAACAAACCGGGCGACGTCGTGAAAAGCATGAAAGGCTTGACCATCGAAGTGTTGAACACCGATGCCGAAGGCCGTCTGATTTTATGTGATGCGCTCACTTACGCCGAACAATTCAAACCCAAAGCCGTTATCGACGTCGCCACCCTGACCGGCGCGTGCATCATCGCCTTGGGTCATGACGTCAGCGGCGTGATGGGCAACAATCAGGATTTGGTTGACAGCCTGCTCGCCGCCTCTCACAACGTGGACGACAAAGCATGGCAACTGCCGCTCTTTGAGACCTACAAAGACCAACTCAAATCCAATTTCGCCGACATCCCCAACATCGGCACGCCGGGTGCAGGCACGATTACCGCCGCAACATTCCTGTCCTACTTTACCGAAGACTATCCATGGGCACACCTCGACATCGCAGGTACCGCATGGAAATCCGGCGGTGAAAAAGGCGCGACCGGCCGCCCTGTTCCTTTATTGTTGAACTATCTGCGCAATGTGAAATAAATCTTGGGAGGAAGCCTGCGGGGTTACACATTTCAACCCCGCAGGCCGTCTGAAAACGGAATCCGCATTATCTGACTCAACCTGACAAACGGAGAACCACCATGAAACCACTATTTGCCGCATTATCCGTCGCCCTTCTGCTCGGCACATCCATAAGCGCTCAAGCTGCCGAACAAACCACCCCCACCGACCGCAGCATCCAAGTGTACAAAAAAGCCGACTTAGCAGAATGGAACCGCGAAAACGCAGCCGGAGGTCAAGGCCCGTTGCTTGGCAACTTTGCCTTCACGCGCCATCAAACCGCCGACCAAGACGCATTCAAAGAAATCGGCTGGCTCACATTACCGCCTGGCGCTTCCATCGGCCAACACAAACATACCGGCAATGAAGACGTTTACATCATCGTATCCGGCAAAGGCCTGTTTACCGATAGCGAAGGCAAACAAACCGAAGTCGGCGCCGGCGACATCACTATCGCCCGCCCCGGCCAGTCCCACGCGCTCAAAAATATCGGCAAAAAGCCGTTGGTATTCTTAGATTTGATTGCAGAGACCGCTGGCGCTAAAGCCGCCGAAACCAAGTAATGCTTTCAATGAAAGCAAACAATCTGCCATGACTTTCTGCCTTACCCAAACCCGGCAGCAGAGAGATTGTTCCGTTTTCATTTAAACCCACATACAAGCTAAAGGCCGTCTGAAAACCACGCTTCGTTTTCAGACGGCCTTTTTTTCTCAAAAATCTTATCATATAAATGATGCAATGTTATATAATAACAGCCTTTCAAAATATGATGAGAAACTAAAATGACACAAACCACACTCAAGCCCATTGTTTTATCTATTCTTTTAATCAGCACCCCTATCCTCTCCCAAGCGCATGAAACTGAGCAGTCGGTTGACTTGGACGAGGTTACCGTCGTCAGCAAAAGCCGTCCGCGCGCCACATCGGGGCTTTTGCACACTTCGACCGCCTCCGACAAAATCATCTCCGGCGATACCTTGCGCCAAAAAGCCGTCAACTTAGGCGATGCTTTAGACGGCGTACCGGGCATTCATGCCTCGCAATACGGCGGCGGCGCGTCCGCTCCCGTTATTCGCGGTCAAACAGGCAGACGAATTAAAGTGTTAAACCATCATGGCGAAACGGGCGACATGGCGGACTTCTCGCCCGACCATGCCTTGATGGTGGACAGCGCCTTGTCGCAACAGGTTGAAATCCTGCGCGGCCCGGTTACGCTCTTGTACAGCTCGGGCAATGTGGCCGGTTTGGTCGATGTTGCCGATGGCAAAATCCCCGAAAAAATGCCTGAAAACGGCGTATCGGGCGAAGCCGGATTGCGTTTGAGCAGTGGCAATTTGGAAAAACTGACATCCGCAGGCATCAATATCGGCTTAGGCAACAACTTCGTGCTGCATACCGAAGGCTTGTACCGCAAATCGGGCGATTACGCCGTACCGCGCTATCAAAAAGAAGAAGGCCGTCTGAAACGACTGCCCGACAGCCATGCCGATTCAAAAACAGGCAGCATCGGCCTGTCTTGGGTTGGGGATAAAGGTTTCCTCGGCGTGGCGTACAGCGACCGTCGCGACCGCTACGGCCTGCCTGCCCACAGCCATCTCTACGACGACTGCCACGCCGACATCATCTGGCAAAAGAGTTTGATTAACAAACGCTATTTGCAGCTTTATCCGCACCTGTTGACCGAAGAAGACGTCGATTACGACAATCCGGGCTTGAGCTGCGGCTTTCACGACGACGATGATGCACACGCCCATGCCCACAACGGCAAACCTTGGATAGACCTGCGCAACAAACGCTACGAACTCCGCGCCGAATGGAAGCAGCCATTCCCCGGTTTTGAAGCCCTGCGCGTGCATCTGAACCGCAACGACTACCACCACGACGAAAAAGCAGGCGATGCAGTAGAAAACTTCTTCAACAACAAAACACACAACGCCCGTATCGAGTTGCGCCACCAACCCATAGGCCGTCTGAAAGGCAGCTGGGGCGTGCAATATTTGGGACAAAAATCCAGCGCGCTTTCCGCCATTCCCGAGACCGTCCAACAACCGATGTTGATTGACAACAATGTGCGCCATTACAGCTTTTTCGGTGTAGAACAGGCAAACTGGGACAACTTCACGCTTGAAGGTGACGTACGCGTGGAAAAACAAAAAGCCTCTATCCAGTACGACAAAGCATTGATTGATCGGGAAAACTACTACAACCAACCCCTGCCCGACCTCGGTGCGCACCGCCAAACCGCCCGCTCGTTCGCACTTTCGGGCAACTGGTATTTTACGCCCCAACACAAACTCAGCCTGACCGCCTCCCATCAGGAACGCCTGCCGTCAACGCAAGAACTGTACGCACACGGCAAACACGTTGCCACCAACACCTTTGAAGTCGGCAACAAACACCTCAACAAAGAGCGTTCCAACAATATCGAACTCGCGCTGGGCTACGAAGGCGACCGCTGGCAATACAATCTGGCGCTCTACCGCAACCGCTTCGGCAACTACATTTACGCCCAAACCTTAAACGACGGACGCGGCCCCAAATCCATCGAAGACGACAGCGAAATGAAGCTCGTGCGCTACAACCAATCCGGCGCCGACTTCTACGGCGCGGAAGGCGAAATCTACTTCAAACCGACACCGCGCTACCGCATCGGCGTTTCCGGCGACTATGTACGAGGCCGTCTGAAAAACCTGCCTTCCCTACCCGGCAGGGAAGATGCTTACGGTAACCGTCCTTTCATCGCACAGGACGACCAAAACGCGCCTCGCGTTCCGGCTGCGCGCCTTGGCTTCCACTTGAAAGCCTCGCTGACCGACCGTATCGATGCCAATTTGGACTACTACCGCGTGTTCGCCCAAAACAAACTCGCCCGCTACGAAACACGCACGCCCGGACACCACATGCTCAACCTCGGCGCAAACTACCGCCGCAATACGCGCTATGGCGAGTGGAATTGGTACGTCAAAGCCGACAACCTGCTCAACCAATCCGTTTACGCCCACAGCAGCTTCCTCTCTGATACGCCGCAAATGGGCCGCAGCTTTACCGGCGGCGTAAATGTGAAGTTTTAAAATTGGATAGGCAAACAAAAAAGGTTTTCAGACGGCCGTCTGAAAACCTTTTTCTTGTTTTAACCAATCATTCAAAACCGGCAATTAATCTTTCAACACATCTTGCACAGCCGCTTGAATCTTAGCCGCCGCTGCTTCGATTTGCTGTTGTTCGGTAGATAGGTTTGCCACTGTTTCAGCCGGAGCCGCTTGTGAAGCTGGTGCAGCTTGTGGAGCTGCGGCTTTAGGCTCAGATTCAGTTTGCGGCGCAGTCAGCGGCAAACGCGCCAATACAGTGCTGACGCCGGTAACTTTATCACCAATCGCCACTTGCGCCTGAGCATCGACAGGCAGATACATATCCACGCGCGAACCGAATCGGATAAAGCCATAGCGTTCACCGCGAGACAGTTTCGCACCTGCTTGGGTGTAGCACAAAATACGGCGCGCCACCAAGCCGGCCACTTGAACAAAGGTAATTTCACGACCAGAAGCCGTAGTCGCCAAAACCGCATTGCGTTCATTTTCCGTGCTGGCTTTGTCCAAATCCGCATTCACGAATTTACCTTTGTTATAGACCACTTTCGTTACCGTACAATCGGCAGGCGATTTTTGCGAATGCACATTGAACACGTTCATAAAAATACTGATTTTCAAAGCATCGACATCACGATACGGATCGCGTGCGCGCTCAACCACCACGATACGGCCGTCAACCGGGCTCAACACCGCTTCAGGATTTAGCGGAATTTCACGCGCAGGATCGCGGAAAAACTGCAGGGCAAATACGGTAAACACCCAAAACGGCAAAGACCACCAGCCGCAACACATCGACACCAGCAGGCTCAAAGCCAAACCGCCGCCGATAATCGGCCAGCCCTCACGGGCGATAATCGGGTGGGGATACAAACGGTTCATCACTTATCCTTCATTTAATAATTTCAAAATTGCCGCCATTATATCTGAAACTCCAAACATTGAGGCCGTCTGAAATGTTCAGACGGCCGGTGTCTTTTGTAAAAAATACTCAACATAGATAAAGTTTCAGCTTCGACAACACAATGACGCAGCGTCCTCAACAAGCGGCTCACACGAGCCAACAACCCGCCGCAAATATCATTTTGACCAAACCTCTGCCCTCGGTTATCTCGACAAGCCCAGTATGACAGCCAATACCAGCCAAATCCAATGCCGACGGCGCGATGTAGAAAACAAAGCACGTTGAGACAATAAACGCGTTTGGCTCAACTGATATGCCACATCGGCCAACATCACCAAACGATTAGTCTGCCGAGCATTACTTTCTTCCGCTTTACGCAGTTTCAAATTTTCCGCTTCAATCCGCAGCCGCACCAGCTTGGCTTCCAAAAGCAGTAACTCGCGCGCTTCTTCATACTCCTGTTGCTTCATCGTCCGCATCCTTGTCTATCTCACCGCGCAAATACGCAATGTCCGATCGAATATCCTGCAAAGTTTCAGCCACACGACTGCCCTGCTCCCGATAATCTGCCGATACTTTACGGAACAATACGGCAATAATCAGCAGGCTCACGAAGAAAATGCCGAAAAATACCCACAACGCCGCCACATCCGACAGCACGCGGTTCAAACCGAACAGTAAACCGACCAAGCCCACCATCAACAGCGCGCCGGACAACACCAGCCAAATCGCCAACCGGAACACATTCTCCGCCTGACGCGTCAAATCCAAGCTCAATACCTGCAAACGCAGCAGCAGCAAATCCACGCCCTGATTCAACAAAGCCTTGCCATGTTCAAAACGCTGGCGAATTCCCATCTTAACTATCCTTTTTTCAGGAAAACATAAGGCTAAGGCCGTCTGCACAGCGCAATGAAATCCATGATTTCATGTGCACGCCTGTTCAGACGGCCTTAACATATTCGCATTAACGGCGGTTCAACAACACACCGACAACCAAACCGGCCAATGCGGCAAAACCCATCGCATAGTATGGTTTTTCATGCACCACTTCATCAGCGTGTTTGGCACCGCGTTTCAAACGCGCACCAGCATCGGCTTCAAATTCGGCAAAACGCTCTTTGCCTTCTTTCAAACGCTCCTGAGCCGCCTCTTCAAACTGCTCGTATTTTTCACGCGCACGCTCGGCATGATGGCGCAAACGCTCGCCGGCCTCTTCTTCAAAACGGCTCAAACGCTCTTTGGCCACAGCCAATTTTTCTTCCAATTTGGCTCGGGCTTTGCTGCCCTCTTCCGAACCGGCTTCAACACCATTGCGGTACAATTCTTCCACATCATCCATCACTTCTCGGATGTCTTTCAGCAAAGCCTCGCGACGTGCTTCAAAATCGTGTTTTTTCATGCTTTTCTCCTTGATATAGGTTGATATGGTTACAGACTGTTTATCTGTTAATAAATTATAACCGTTTATTTCGAAATAAACGTTAATTTAAATTAAATTAAGTGCTTATTCTGAAAATGACTAAATGGAATTTAAAAAAGGCCGTCTGAAAACTTCAGACGGCCTTTTCAATTCAGCTTAAAGACTTAAGTCTTATGCCAAACCTTTTGCTTTCAACACTTCCAGCATGGTAGTGCCCAACTCGGCAGGGCTGCGGGTGTAGGCGATGCCGGCTTTTTCAAAAGCGGCGAATTTTTCTTCCGCAGTACCTTTACCACCAGAGATAATCGCACCGGCGTGGCCCATACGTTTGCCTTTAGGAGCGGTAACACCAGCAATGTAACCTACAACAGGTTTGGTTACGTTGGATTGGATGTATTCGGCTGCTTCTTCTTCCGCAGTACCGCCGATTTCACCGATCATGATGATGGCGTCGGTATCTGGGTCTTCTTGGAAGAGTTTCAGCGCGTCGATTTGGTTCATACCCGGAATCGGGTCGCCGCCGATACCGATACAGGTTGATTGACCCAAGCCCAGTTTGGTGGTTTGTGCCACGGCTTCGTAAGTCAATGTACCGGAACGGGAAATGATGCCGATACGGCCGGGAGTATGGATGTGGCCCGGCATAATGCCGATTTTGCACTCGCCCGGAGTAATCACGCCCGGGCAGTTAGGACCGACCAAGCGGGTACCGTTGCCGTTGGTTTCCAGATAGCGTTTGGCTTTGAGCATGTCCAGAGTCGGTACGCCTTCGGTAATCACAACCACCAAGCCTACGCCGGAATCAACGGCTTCAACGATAGAGTCCAACACAAACGGAGCGGGAACGTAAATTACGGATGCGTCCGCGCCGGTTTCTTTAACCGCTTCTTTCATGGTGTTGAACACAGGCAGGTTCAGGTGGGTTTGACCGCCTTTGCCCGGAGTAACGCCGCCGACAACTTTAGTGCCGTAAGCCAGAGCTTGTTCGGAGTGGAAAGTACCGTTTTTACCAGTGAAACCTTGAACCAATACTTTGGTGTCTTTATTAATCAATACGCTCATTCTTTTCTCCTTAGGCGTTTACGGCTG
>NZ_JBQCTZ010000173.1:0-7230 GCF_051963715.1 Neisseria sp. P0001.S005
TCTGTTGCCGAACACGCTGCTTTGCTGAAATCCCTGCCTGTTGACGGCCTGCACATCGACTTGGTACGCGCTCCTGAGCAACTGGACGCATTTGCCGACTACGACAAAGTTCTGTCTGCCGGCGTTATCGACGGCCGCAACATTTGGCGCGCCAACCTGAACAAAGTGTTGGAAACTGTCGAGCCTCTGCAAGCCAAACTGGGCGACCGTTTATGGATCTCCAGCTCTTGCTCTCTGCTGCACACTCCATTTGACTTGTCAGTTGAAGAAAAACTGAAAGCCAACAAACCTGACCTGTACTCTTGGTTGGCATTCACCCTGCAAAAAACCCAAGAATTGCGCGTTCTGAAAGCTGCATTGAACGAAGGTCGTGATTCTGTTGCCGAAGAACTCGCCGCCAGCCAAGCTGCTGCCGATTCACGCGCCAACAGCAGTGAAATCCACCGCGCAGACGTTGCCAAACGCCTGGCCGATTTGCCTGCCAACGCAGACCAACGCAAATCTCCATTTGCCGACCGTATCAAAGCGCAACAAGCATGGTTGAACCTGCCTCTGCTGCCGACTACCAACATCGGTTCTTTCCCACAAACTACCGAAATCCGCCAAGCACGTGCAGCCTTCAAAAAAGGCGAACTGTCTGCCGCCGATTACGAAGCTGCGATGAAAAAAGAAATCGCCTTGGTGGTTGAAGAGCAAGAAAAACTGGACTTGGACGTACTGGTACACGGCGAAGCCGAGCGTAACGACATGGTCGAATACTTCGGCGAACTGTTGAGCGGTTTTGCATTCACCCAATACGGCTGGGTACAAAGCTACGGCTCACGCTGTGTTAAACCACCTATCATCTTCGGTGACGTAAGCCGTCCTGAAGCCATGACTGTCGCTTGGTCTACTTACGCACAAAGCCTGACCAAACGCCCGATGAAAGGCATGTTGACCGGTCCTGTAACCATTCTGCAATGGTCTTTCGTCCGCAACGATATTCCTCGCTCTACCGTGTGCAAACAAATCGCACTGGCTCTGAACGACGAAGTATTGGATTTGGAAAAAGCAGGCATCAAAGTCATCCAAATTGACGAACCTGCCATCCGCGAAGGTCTGCCTTTGAAACGTGCCGATTGGGATGCCTACCTGAACTGGGCCGGCGAATCTTTCCGCCTGTCCTCTACCGGTTGCGAAGACAGCACTCAAATCCACACTCATATGTGCTACTCTGAGTTCAACGACATCCTGCCTGCCATCGCCGCTATGGACGCTGACGTCATCACCATCGAAACTTCACGTTCCGACATGGAGCTCTTGACTGCATTCAGCGAGTTCAAATACCCGAACGACATCGGCCCGGGTGTTTACGACATCCACAGCCCACGCGTACCGACTGAAGCTGAAGTTGAGCATCTGTTGCGCAAAGCCATCGAGGTTGTACCGGTTGAACGTCTGTGGGTAAACCCAGACTGCGGCCTGAAAACACGTGGCTGGAAAGAAACTCTGGAACAACTCCAAGTGATGATGAACGTAACCCACAAACTGCGTGCCGAGCTGGCTAAATAATGTGAGTTAGATGAAAAGGCCGTCTGAAAATTTTCAGACGGCCTTTTTTTATTTATCGATATTTAAAAAATAAATATCATGAATTCAACAGTTTACAAAATCCCTGTCGTTATATGATGTTCTTCCACTCCTGATGTATACACGTTCTTAGTATGGTGATACACAGTCTCTTTAGTCGTTTCAACAATATGGTTGGCTTCTGACAAGATATCGCTCAATGCAACTTTACTGCCGGTCGTATTCACCTTTTTCAGTGCTGCGCCATTATGGCTATTGCCTTCAGAATACGTTTTGATGTCGTTTTCAAAGCGTAGCCATGAATCATACAGTTCGCCTTTAATGTCCGTCATGATTTTATTATTGGCTACATTTAAAGATGCCTTGCCCTTAGGGTTGGTACTGTGTACGTCTACCAAAGCATCATTCAGGGCACCACCAAGTTTCAATGTGTTATTGGTGATGTTGTACTCTTTGGCATTGCTTTTCAAATAAGCAAATTCAACATAGCCGTCAGATTTTTCACGCACGGAAATTTTGTTGTTGTGAATTGTCACCGCCCCATGCATAGCGACATTGCCATGGTGTTCTTCCACATAAACCGGTACTGCGCCTTTCATAATCTTGCCGATATCGGCATCATTGCCGCTGATGGTAATGGTACCGCTACCAATGCCGTTTTTAGATAAAACGCGGTCGTAGGTATCATTGATGACGGCAATCAGATATTTGGTAGATTCGCCGCTGATCTTGTTGTTTGCCATATTGAGCGTGTAATCCATTTTGCTTTCATGGTTACGGAACTCAATCGCGTAGGTCTGAATATTGTTTTGATAAACCGTCAGATTTTTAATGACATTATCGCTGATATCGAAATAGCCTTTATCAGCCGAGTGCAAATCTTTGTATTGGGTGTTGGTTTGCACCTGAATCCCTGAATACATGTGGTAGTACTTGCCCAAGTCATCATCAACATTCAAACGGAAGCTCGGATCTTGGATAATGGTATTGCCGGTAATTTTGACTTTATCCATAGAAAACTGGCGGTTGTAGGCAACAATGCCATACAGCCTATCACCCGTTAACACATTGTCTTCAATGACAATGCCTGTACCATCATGCACATCCAAGCCTTTGCGGTAGTTGTGGTTGGTCGTGTTTTTACGGTATGTGATGCCGTAATTGTAGCTGCCGGCAGCCACAGCCATACCGTAGCCGGTACCGCCATCCGCTTCGTGGCCGTTCCAATCCAAACGGTTGCCCTCGCCGATAAAGTTTTGTTGGAAACCAATCAGCGCACCGGCAACGCGGTTGTGGTGCAGATACGAATCGGCAATACGGTTGTTTTCACCCAAAGGCAGCGCTTCATAGTTTTCATCGATTTCGCCACTTTGTACGCGCGCTTTAAAGGTCAGCTTTTGACCTTTTTCCGTCCCCAAAGAAGCGGTCGACGTAAACATCACACCAGCGCGGTTGGCACCGGAAACCTCTACTTTACTGATTAAAGTATTGTCCGCATCGTTGACCAAAATGCCGTTTACCTTGCCAAAATAGCTTAAGCCTTTGCGGTAAAAATCAGGGTTGGTATATTGAACCGACAAGTCGGCAATGGTTTTATTGTTTTGTCCATCGACTAAAATACCGGCAAATTGGCGAATATCATCATGGTTGGTGTCCGGATTGAACACGCCCGTCTGCGCCTTATCAAACGTTACTTTGGTTTTACCCATCCCCGAACCAAACAAACCACGCGCGCCGGAAACGGTTTTATCCATCACAATCTGGTTGGAAATATAGTAAGTACCATCCAAGAAGACCATGGCTTTTTCTTTATGAGCCGCCTCTAAAGCCGCTTTAAATGCCTGAAGGCTGTCTTTTTTACCCTGCGCATCAGCACCAAAATCATTCACGCGAACATAATTACCGTACTCTTTAGATTGATACACGCGGTATTTTCCAGATACACCGGCCCTGCTTTCGGCATGATCGTCAATTTTGTTTTCTTTGCTTGAGCTGAGGTGACTATCGTGACTCATGGCTGTTTTTTTGCCGAAAGAAACGCTCGTAACTTTATGATGACCGTCTGAATCGTTCAAACTCTTTTTATGGGTAATTTCGACTGTTTCTTTTCCTTCGGCAATTCTGTCTTCTGCCTCTTTCTCTTTGCGGGCGGCTTCTTGTTTGGCTTTACGCTCTTCAATCGCTTTTTCGACTGCCACTTTATGCGCTTCTTTTGCGCGCTCAACCGCCTTTGCTTTGGCTGCGGCGGCTTCGGCTATTTTTTTTGCTTTAGCCTCTTCGTAAATTTTTTGCCTTTCAGCCAGGACTTTTTCCATCGATTTATTGACTGGTTTGGCTGCCGTTGCTTTATCGGTAGCGGCAGGTTTATTTGTTACTTTAGGCGCAATGGTGTTTTTACTGGAAACGCTGCTTACAGAAGCAACGCTGGCCCGTGCGACATGCATTTTTGTCACAAGGCCGTCTGAAGATGATGAGGTACTATTTAATCTTGCTGCCTCAGCTACATGAACCGCCTCTCTCGTTACCATATTTTTACCGCTTAATTGCTTGGGTTCTGGAAAAACCGACGGACTACCCCCCCAATTTTGGGTGTGTATCCATTCTTTTAGAGGAGAAGATGATTCGGAAGTGGTTTCAGGAGTTGAGGAGCCTTGACGAATATGGGTACGGCCAAGAGGAGCAAGTTTATGTGACATAATCAGCGTATTTCCTTGTATCGAATATCGCCTTTCCTACCGCACAAGCGTGCAACAAAAAAGTCGATTGATTAAAGAGGTAAGACGGATTCTGTCGTAACAGCAATTACCTGTATAAAGGCCAAACTGAAGTTGGCTGCTTTAAGAAACTCGGCAGCGTTTCCCCTTCTGCCGGTTTTCCGATTGGAAACAGTCATGGTGTCAGACAGAACCTTTGGATGACTTTATATAGGCGATCTGTCCGCGTACCATGTGTCCGGTTATTTTTGACGGAAATGTATCAGAGTCCCTTTTTAATTGATTAGTTCATCCAAAGTTAAGTTATTTTTGATTTTTATAGCAAAATAAAAATGGTTTTATTTTGCATCGTTTTCCTTTTTGGCTTGACAGAGTGAATCCCGCGAAACCAAAAGGAGGGAAATTCTAACACAATATGTTTTTAGCATTCCCTATTTAACTAAATTTACAAAATATACAGAATAAATATCTATAACTGTTTTTAACTTCTTCTAAAAATCAATAAAATTCGATATTTTCAATATGTATTTTTACAACATGACTGCGCATTATATACCGGTTATCTTAAAATACTACCGTTTATTTGCAAAATTTAGTATTTTATTACTGCTTTCACCATCTAAAAACCAATAAAAAAAGGCCGTCTGAAAAAATATTTCAGACGGCCTTTTTTATTAAATGCGTTCTATTCAACAAACTTCGACCAACCAGCCGTGTTTGTCTTCTGTCAAACCGTATTGAATGTCGGTAATCGCCTTACGGATTGCGTAACCGCGCTCTTGGCTCTTCACTTCGATTTCTTTGCCATCAATCACGAAAGAAGTTACCGGAGAAATAACCGCAGCCGTACCAGTCAGAATCGCTTCCGCACCATTATCAATCGCGGCTTTCAGCTCATCAACGGTAAAGTTGCGTTCGGTAACGGTGTAGCCCAAATCTTTGGCAACTGTCAGTACGGAATCACGGGTAACGCCGTGTAGGAATTCGTCGGTCAACGGTTTGGTAATGATTTCATCGCCGTTAATCAGGATAAAGTTAGACGCGCCGGTTTCCTGAACGTCGCCATTCGGACAGAACAACACTTGGTTTGCACCATATTCGGCTTTGGCTTTCAATACCCAAGGCATGGCGGAAGCGTAGTTGCCGCCGCATTTCACACGACCCATATGTGGGGCGCAGCGGATATGTTCGGTTTCAACTAAGATTTTAACGGGCGAACCGGCTTTGAAATAGTCGCCGACAGGAGAAGCCAGAATGTACAGCAAAGCAGTTTCAGAAGGAGAACCAGCTTTACCGATCACAGGATCGGTACCGATCAAAGTCGGACGCAGGTAAAGAGCTGCTGGCGCATCAGGAATTTCTTCGGCAGAACGTTTGACCAATTCAATCAAAGCATCCAAATAAGCCTCAGTTTCAGGGCGCGGCAGGTGCAGAATATCCGCACTTTGCTGCATGCGCGCGATATTGGCGGTCGGGCGGAACATCACGATTTTGCCGTTTGCCTGACGGAATGCCTTCAAACCCTCAAAACATTCGCTGCCGTAATGCAAGGCGTGCGCGCCGGGAGCGATTGTCAGGTCTTTGGAAGATTGCCATTCTACCGGCTGCCATTTACCTTCACGATAAGCGATAACGGGCATTTCAGCGTGAAAAACGCTGCCGAATACGGCTGGAACTGGTCTGCTCATGATGATTGCCTTTCTTATTCTGATGTGCAAAATAAATTAATTAATTAGAGACTGAACAATACGCCTTTCAATATAGGTTTGACAAGTACCCGTCAGCATAAAGACACCGCCCCCCTGCCGTCTGAAACATGCCGTCCTATCCGAAATCCGGCAAATCGTTTAAACTGATACCATTTTTCAGACGGCCTGCCCCAACCGCAGCCAACCCGGAGTAACCCATGAAACTCATCTCTACCATCATCAAAATCCTGATTCTTCTTGTTTTCCTCCTGCTGGCCATCACCAATACCCACACCGTATCCTTCTTCTACCTGCCTGGCCAAAACATCAATCTGCCGCTGATTGTCGTGCTTTTCGGTGCATTTATTATCGGCATCGTGTTCGGTATGTTTGCCCTCTTCGGCCGTCTGCTGTCCCTGCGTAGCGAAAACAACCGTCTGCGTGCCGAAGTGAAAAAATACGCCCACCTTTCCGAAAAAGACCTGACTCCGGTCAAAACCGAAACACCGGCAACGACTTCCGAAGCCACTCCCAAAGCGTAACGCCACCAATCAATAAAGGAATACCATGGACAACGAATTGTGGGTCATCTTACTGCCCATCGTCCTCCTCCCCGTTTTCTTCGCTATGGGCTGGTTTGCCGCGCGCGTCGATATGAAGACCGTCCTGAAACAGGCTAAAAGCATACCGGCAGGGTTTTACAAAAGCCTTGACGCCCTCGTTGACCGCAACAGCGGCCGCGCCGCGCGCGAATTGGCGGAAGTGATCGACCAGCAGCCGCAGTCATACGACTTAAACCTGACTTTGGGCAAACTCTACCGCCAACGCGGCGAAAACGACAAAGCCATCAATATGCACCGCGCCCTGCTCGATTCGCCCGACACAGTCAACGAAAAACGCGCACGCGTGCTTTTTGAATTGGCGCAAAACTACCAAAGTGCAGGCTTGGTGGACCGTGCCGAACAAATCTTCCTCGGTTTGCAGGAAGGCGATATGGCACGCAAAGCCCGCCAACACCTTTTGAGCATTTACCAACAGGATCGTGATTGGGAAAAAGCCATCGAAATGGCGCAGCTCTTGAGCCATGACGAACAGACCTACCAGTTTGAAATCGCCCAGTTCTATTGCGAAATCGCCCAAGCCGCGCTGTTCAAGTCCAACTTCGATGCTGCCCGCTACAATATCGGCAAAGCACTCGAAGCCAACAAAAAATGTACGCGCGCCAACATCATTCTCGGCGACATTGAATACCGTCAGGG
>NZ_JBQCTZ010000174.1:0-7196 GCF_051963715.1 Neisseria sp. P0001.S005
TGGCTGACGATGGGCGGTTTGGATTTTTCCGTCGGCTTCTTGGTCGATACGATGACGGCGATGATGATGGTCGTGGTCACCGGCGTATCGCTGATGGTACATATCTACACCATCGGCTATATGCACGATGAAAAAGTCGGCTACCAACGCTTCTTCAGCTACATTTCTTTATTTACTTTCAGCATGTTGATGCTGATTATGAGCAACAACTTCATCCAGCTCTTTTTCGGTTGGGAAGCTGTGGGCTTGGTGTCGTATCTCTTGATCGGTTTCTATTTCAAACGTCCGAGCGCGATTTTTGCCAACCTGAAAGCCTTTTTGGTTAACCGTGTCGGCGACTTCGGCTTTTTGCTCGGTATCGGCTTGGTGCTTGCCTATTTCGGCGGCAGCCTGCGCTATCAAGATGTATTCGCTTATCTGCCTAATGTTCAGACGGCCACCATTCAACTGTTCCCCGGTGTGGAATGGTCTTTGATTACCGTAACCTGTTTGCTGTTGTTTGTGGGTGCGATGGGTAAATCAGCGCAATTCCCGCTACACGTTTGGCTGCCTGATTCGATGGAAGGCCCGACACCGATTTCCGCGTTGATTCACGCCGCAACCATGGTTACCGCCGGTCTGTTCATGGTATCGCGTATGTCGCCGATTTATGAGATGAGCAGCACTGCGCTGTCTGTCATCATGGTAATCGGTGCGATTACTGCCCTGTTTATGGGTTTCTTGGGCGTGATTCAAAACGACATCAAACGTGTGGTTGCGTATTCTACCCTGTCGCAACTGGGCTACATGACCGTGGCTCTGGGCGCGTCCGCCTATTCCGTGGCGATGTTCCATGTGATGACTCACGCTTTCTTTAAAGCCTTGCTGTTCTTGGCTGCAGGTAGCGCGATTATCGGTATGCACCATGACCAAGATATGCGCCACATGGGCAACCTGAAAAAATACATGCCGATTACTTGGCTGACCATGCTGATCGGTAACTTGTCGCTGATCGGTACGCCGTTCTTCTCCGGCTTCTATTCCAAAGATTCGATTATCGAAGCGGCGAAATACAGCACCCTGCCGGGCAGTGGCTTTGCCTATTTTGCGGTCCTTGCCAGTGTGTTTGTTACTGCGTTCTACGCGTTCCGCCAATACTTTATGGTGTTCCACGGTGAAGAGAAATGGCGCAACCTGCCTGAGCATCATGACGATCATCATGGCGAAGAGCATCACGGCTTGGGCAAAAACGACAATCCGCACGAAAGCCCGTTGGTTGTTACCCTGCCTTTGATTCTGCTGGCCATTCCGTCCGTTATCATCGGCTACGTTGCCATTGAGCCTATGCTTTACGGCGATTTCTTTAAAGACGTAATCTTTGTCAATGCCGACGCGCATCCGACCATGCACATCATGAAGGAAGAGTTCCACGGCGCATTGGCAATGGTGTCACACAGCCTGCATTCGCCTGTACTCTACCTTGCTATCGCAGGTGTCTTAAGCGCATGGCTCCTGTACGTCAAACTGCCGCACCTGCCAGCGAAAATTGCACAGGCGTTCCGTCCGATTTACGTTTTGTTTGAAAACAAATACTACCTCGACGCCCTGTATTTCAACGTCTTCGCTAAAGGCACGCGCGCATTGGGTACCTTCTTCTGGAAAGTCGGCGATACCGCCATTATCGACAACGGTATTGTCAACGGCTCCGCCAAACTGGTCGGCGCGATTGCTGCGCAAGTGCGTAAAGCCCAAACCGGCTTTATCTACACCTACGCCGCTGCTATGGTATTCGGCGTATTGGTACTGCTCGGCATGACCTTCTGGGGATTGTTCCGATAAGAATAAGGTTTCAGACGGTCTTAAACCTTCAGGCCGTCTGAAACGAAGAAATATCCACATAAACACATTTTTATTTTAACCACAGGTTAACCACTATGTTTTCCAACTACCTACTCAGCTTGGCAATATGGATACCCATCGCCGCAGGTGTGCTGGTTTTGGCGACCGGTAAAGACAGCCGTGCGCCGCTGGCGCGTGTGCTTGCCTTCATGGGTGCGCTTGCCGGTTTCTTGGTAACGCTGCCCCTGTTTACCGGTTTCGACCGTTTGAGCGGCGGCTATCAGTTTACCGAGTTCCACGAGTGGATTCCGCTTCTGAAAATCAACTACGCATTGGGTGTAGATGGTATTTCAGTGCTCTTTATCATCTTGAATGCGTTTATTACGCTGTTGGTGGTATTGGCCGGTTGGGAAGTCATTCAGAAACGTCCGGCGCAGTATATGGCGGCATTCCTGATGATGTCGGGTTTGATTAACGGCGCGTTTGCTGCGCAGGATGCAATTCTGTTTTATGTGTTCTTCGAGGGTATGCTGATTCCGCTGTACCTGATTATCGGTGTATGGGGCGGCCCGCGCCGCGTCTATGCTTCGGTCAAGCTGTTCCTCTATACGCTGATGGGTTCGCTCTTGATGCTGGTTGCCATGGTTTACCTGTACTATCAAACAGGCAGCTTCTCTATTGTCGATTTCCAAAACATCAAACAGATTCCGTTGGGCGTACAACAGCTTTTGTTTATAGCGTTCTTCCTGTCATTCGCCGTAAAAGTGCCGATGTTCCCTGTGCACACTTGGTTGCCGGATGCCCACGTTGAAGCGCCGACCGGCGGTTCGATGGTGTTGGCGGCAATTACGCTGAAACTGGGTGCGTATGGTTTCTTGCGCTTCATCCTGCCGATTATGCCGGATGCGGCACGCTATTTTGCCCCTGTGATCATCGTATTGAGCCTGATTGCCGTAATTTATATCGGTATGGTGGCTTTGGTGCAAACCGATATGAAAAAACTAGTGGCGTACTCTTCCATCAGTCATATGGGTTTTGTCACTTTGGGCATGTTCCTGTTTGTGAACGGCCAGCTGAATGACTGGGCATTGAAAGGCGCAATCATTCAAATGATTTCCCACGGTTTCGTGTCTGCCGCGATGTTTATGTGTATCGGCGTGATGTACGACCGCCTGCATACCCGCAATATTGCCGATTATGGCGGCGTGGTCAATGTGATGCCTAAGTTTGCGGCGTTTATGATGTTGTTCGGTATGGCCAATGCCGGTCTGCCTGCGACTTCCGGCTTCGTGGGCGAGTTTATGGTGATTATGGGTGCGGTTAAAGTGAATTTCTGGGTAGGCGCGTTGGCTGCTATGACCCTGATTTACGGTGCGTCTTATACCCTGTGGATGTATAAACGCGTTATTTTTGGTGCGATCCACAATCCGCACGTTGCCGAAATGAAAGACATCAATTGCCGCGAATTTGCGATTTTGGCGATTTTGGCGGTTGCTGTTTTGGGCATGGGTCTGTATCCGCAAGCGTTTATCGAAGTGGTGCATCAAGCGGCAAACGATTTGATTGCCCATGTGGCACAAAGCAAGATTTGAGGTGTGTAAATGAACTGGTCTGATTTGAATTTAATGCCCGCCATGCCCGAAATCGTGCTGCTTGCGCTATTGGGTGTCGTATTGCTGGCAGACTTGTGGATTTGCGATAAAAACCGCTATCTGACCCATCTGATGAGTTTGGGAACGGTCATTGTCGTGGCCATTACCCAATTGGCGGTATGGGAGCAGGGCAGTATCGATGCCTTTCACGGTATGTATATTGCAGACGGCATGTCCCGTTTGGCAAAACTGGTACTGTATGCGCTGACGTTTGGTTTGTTTATTTACAGTAAACCGTACAACCAAGACCGCCAAATCTTTAAAGGCGAGTTTTACACCCTGTCGCTGTTTGCCCTGTTGGGTATGAGCGTCATGGTCAGCTCGGCACATTTCTTGACTGCGTATATCGGTTTGGAATTGTTGTCTTTATCGCTATATGCCATGATTGCCCTACGCCGCGATTCCGGTCGTTCTGCCGAGGCCGCGCTGAAATACTTCGTATTGGGCGCGTTGGCCTCCGGTTTGCTACTCTATGGTATTTCTATGGTTTACGGCGCCACCGGTTCTCTTGATTTTGCTTCCGTCTTGGCTTCTGCTTTCAATGAGCAGGCCAACGAGTGGCTGTTGAAATTGGGTATGGTGTTTATTGTAGTTGCCATTGCATTTAAATTGGGTGCGGTTCCATTCCATATGTGGGTGCCCGATGTGTACGATGGTGCGCCGACCTCTGTTACCGCCTTTGTGGGTACGGCTCCGAAAATCGCCGCCGTTGTCTTTGCGTTCCGTATCCTTGTTACTGGCATGGGTACCATACATTCAGACTGGGCGCCGATGTTGGCCATTCTTGCCGTTGCTTCTTTGGTGGTCGGTAACCTTGCCGCCATCATGCAAACCAATATCAAACGTATGCTTGCCTATTCCACTGTATCGCACATGGGCTTTATCCTGTTGGCGTTTATGGCAGGCGCAGTCGGCTTTACTGCAGGTTTGTATTACGCCATTACCTATGCTTTGATGGCGGCAGTCAGCTTCGGTGTTTTGATGGTATTGTCCACCAAAGACATTGAATGTGAAAATATCAAAGACCTCGCAGGCCTTAACCAACGCCATGCATGGTTTGCCTTCCTGATGTTGCTGTCTATGTTCTCCATGGCGGGTATTCCGCCGCTGATGGGTTTTTACGCCAAATTCGGCGTGATTATGGCACTCTTGAAACAAGGCCATGTTTGGTTGTCCGTATTTGCCGTCATCATGTCGCTGATTGGCGCCTTCTACTACCTGCGCGTGGTCAAAGTCATCTACTTCGATGCGCCTGATCATGACCAGCCGGTCGGCAGTAACTATGCCGCTAAATTTGTTCTGACGGTCAATGCCTTCTTGCTGCTCCTGTGGGGTATCATGCCGCAAACCGTTATCGACTGGTGTGCCAAAGCATTGGAAAATACCCTGTAAGCTTCAAACAAAACCAACGGCGGCTGTTCCAAAGCCGCCGTTTTTGTTAGGATTCGCATTCGGATGAAATATACCCAAAGTTCAGACGGCCTCAAGCCTTTGAACAATCATCAAGCAGGTATCATCAAGATATTGAATATTCCACGGATAATGATGGGCAAGAATGCCCATTTAACATGTTAAAATCACATATAGGCCGTCTGAAAACCGAAAGACCATCATGACCGCATCCATGTACATTCTTTTGCTGTTGGCACTTATCTTTGCCAACGCACCATTTATTACCACCAAATTCTTCGGCATCATCGCCCTGAAACGCAAACATATCGGCCATCACTTGATCGAGTTGCTGGCAGGCTTCCTTCTTACCTCGATCCTCGCCTATATCCTCGAATCGCGAGCTGGTGCCGTGCATGCCCAAGATTGGGAGTTTTACGCGACCGTTGTCTGCCTCTACCTGATTTTTGCTTTTCCATGCTTTGTATGGCGTTACTTTTGGAATGAACGGAATAGAGAGTAGGATTTGAATTAGGAAAAGGCCGTCTGAAAGATTTTCAGACGGCCTTTATTTTGTTTGATGTTAAATATCGGTTAGAAAACAAGGCTGTTGGGGCGTAAAGCCTTGTCGTGGTGGCGGTTTAACGGTACTATTCTCGGTTAATCCTGTTTTATTCCTATGAAATTGAAAGTATAAGATGATTAATGATATTCAAAAGACAGCTGAAGGCAAAATGCAGCGTTCTCTGGAAGTATTGAAAGACAATTTGGCTAAAGTGCGTACCGGCCGTGCGCATACCGGCCTGCTCGACCAAGTGGAAGTGGAATACTGGGGCAGCATGGTGCCTGTGAGCCAAGTGGCAAACGTAACGCTTTTGGATGCGCGTACGATCGGTGTGAAACCGTTCGAGAGCAATATGGCTGCAAAAGTCGAGAAAGCGATTCGTGATTCCAACTTGGGCCTGAACCCTGCTTCTGTCGGTGATTTGATCCGTGTTCCAATGCCTATGTTGACTGAGGAACGCCGTAAAGATTTGATCAAAGTAGTACGCGGCGAAGCGGAAGAGGGCCGTGTGTCTATCCGCAATGTGCGCCGTGATGCAAACGACCACATCAAAAAATTGTTGAAAGACAAAGAAATTTCTGAAGATGAAGCCCGCCGAGGCGAGGAAGCGGTTCAGAAGTTGACCGACAAATATATTGCTGAGGCAGACAAGCTCTTGGCTGCCAAAGAAGAAGATTTGATGGCGATTTAATCCTGTGTGCAAACCGTTCAGACGGCCTTTGGACGGTTTGTTCCCTGAAAGGCAGACATGAAAAGCAGTACGCAGACGATTTTGGAACACTCTGCCATCCCCCGACATATTGCCGTGATTATGGACGGCAACGGACGTTGGGCAAAGAAGCGTTTTCTTCCCCGTGTGATGGGGCATAAGCGCGGTTTGGATGCGCTGGAGAACATGGTGAAGCATTGTGCTGAGCTGGGTGTGCAGTATTTGACCGTGTTTGCTTTTTCGACTGAAAACTGGCGACGCCCCGAGGAAGAGGTTTCTTTTCTGATGGGGCTGTTTTTGCAGGCTTTGCAAAAGCAGGTGCGCCGTTTGCACGATAACAATATGCGCTTGAAAGTCATCGGCAGCCGTGAGCGGTTTAATGCTGAAATCCTGAAGGGGATTGAGGCGGCAGAGGCGTTGACGGCAAACAATGCCGGCTTGACTTTGAGCATTGCCGCCGATTATGGCGGCCGCTGGGATATTTTGCAGGCGGCAAATCAGTTGATTGCCGAGGGTGTAACTGAGATTACGGAAGAGGCGTTGTCGCGCTATTTGATGTTGGGCGATGCACCCGAGCCGGATTTGTTTATCCGCACCGGCGGGGAGACGCGCATCAGTAATTTCCTGCTGTGGCAGATGGCGTATGCGGAATTGTATTTTACGGATACACTGTGGCCTGATTTTAATGAGAAATCGCTGAACGAGGCGATTGCTTCGTTCCAACAACGGGAGCGCCGCTTCGGGCGGACTTCCGAACAGCTGCCGGTTGAGCAGCAACGGGGTTGAGAATTATGTTGAAACAACGGATTTTGACGGCGCTGTGGCTTTTGCCACTGATGCTGGGCATGCTGTTTTATGCACCTATGTGGCTGTGGGCGGCGTTTTGCGGCCTGATTGCCATGCTGACTTTGTGGGAATATGCCCGCATGAGCGGCTTGGACAAGCTGAAAATCAATCATTATTTGGCTTCAACGCTGGTGTTCGGCGTGATTGCCTATGCCGGCGGTTGGCAGTTGCCTGATTTGGTTTGGTATGTCGTATTGGCGTTTTGGCTGATTGTCAT
>NZ_JBQCTZ010000175.1:0-7129 GCF_051963715.1 Neisseria sp. P0001.S005
GAACTATCTTGCTTAATTTACAATTGGTTATCTGCATTTTCGTAGCCTAGCATAACCGCTAATCTACGTCAGCCCCTATTTTTAACCATATCTGTTCTTGTATTACAGTAATAAATACTCAATGATTTCAGACGGCCTTTTTTATCGGACAATTGCCCTATTCTATTTCTAACATTCCACCACGCGCACGGATACGGGGACGGCTTTTTTCTGCAAGGTAACGGCCAGGCCGGCGAGTGAGGTTTCTTTGTAGGTTGCCTTCATATCGCGGCCGGTTTGCAGCATGGTTTGAATCACTTCATCAAGTGAGACTTTTTTGTCTGTGCCGTCTTCCAAAAGCGCGAGGGTGGCGAGCTTGAGGGCTTTTTCGGCGGCGATGCCGTTGCGCTCGATACAGGGGATTTGCACCAAGCCGCCGACAGGGTCGCAGGTCAGGCCCAAATGGTGTTCCATGGCCATTTCGGCGGCGTTTTCCACTTGTTTCGGGGTACCGCCGATAACTTCGGCGTATGCACCCGCCGCCATGGAACACGCTACGCCGACTTCGCCTTGGCAGCCGACGTCCGCACCGGAAATCGACGCATTGGTTTTATACAAAATACCGATGGCACCGGCAGTCAGCAGGAAATCTTCGACACGCGATTGGTTGGCGTGTGGATTAAATTTGCGGAAATAGTGCAAGACGGCAGGAATAATGCCTGCCGCGCCGTTGGTGGGTGCGGTTACGACACGGCCGCCGGCGGCGTTTTCTTCATTGACCGCCATGGCGTACACCATCGGCCAAAGTTGGGTATTGACGATTTCGCTCTCGCGCAGGACTTTGAGCTTGGCCGCCAACTGCGGCGCGCGGCGGCGGACGTTCAAGCCACCAGGCAACTGCCCTTCCGCACCCAATCCGCGCTTGATGCAGTTTTCCATCACATCGGCCACGGCAGCCACACGGCGGCGTACTTCCGCTTCATCGCAACCTGCCAACGCCGCTTCATTGGCCAACAAAACTTCGGAAATATTCAACTGGTTCAGACGGCATTGTGCAAGCAACTCGTCGCAGTTTTTGTAAGGATATGGCACATCCGAATTTTCCTGCGCTTCTTGTGCAAACCCTTCGTCTGTTACGATAAAACCGCCGCCGACCGAATAATAGATCTGCTCTTTCAGCTTCAGGCCGTCTGAATTATAGGCGATAAAGTTCAGGCCGTTCGGATGTTTAGGCAACACTTTGTCGCCGCGGATATCCAAATCTTTTTCAGGATTGAAGGCCATTTCGCGGCCGTTGAGTTTTAAAACGTGTTGCGTGCGGATGCGTTCTAAGCGTTGGGGGATGTCTGCAAGCGGAATATCGTGCGGCAGGCTGCCTTCCAAACCAAGCAATAATGCATCGAATGTGCCGTGTCCGATGCCGGTTAAAGCAAGCGAGCCGTACACTTCAATGACAATGCGCGCCACTTGTGTATCCAAGTTTTCGGCATGCAGCAAATCGGCAAAAGCGGCCGCGGCCTTCATCGGGCCGACGGTGTGCGAGCTGGACGGGCCGATGCCGATTTTAAAAATATCAAAGATACTGATCATAAGGTTTTCCTATCATTGTGTGTGCGGGCTGGCTGTTTTTCAGACGGCCTTAAAGCCTAAAGAGGAATCTTTCGCGCCGCTTGCCAATGCAAGGACCAAATGTCCGACAATCATCAAAGGGTCGCCTGCTTCCGGCGAGGTGTATTTCAGCGTCAGCGGTTTTTTACGCAAGGGTTCGTAATGGCTGACTTCACACTGTGAGGCCTCTAAACTTGTAGAACCGGCACGGTATTTGTACGCCAACAGCCGTAAATTATTCAAGTCCATCTTCATGCCGTTGTCCAGCAATTCGCGCAACTGGTTTTCCCAGGCAATATCGGTACTTCCGTCTTTAATGGCAATCAGGATAGACTTTTCGAGGATTTTTTTGATGTGCTGATTTAAGGAGCGGATTGGGAAATGTCCCAGCCACAACAAATCGGTCTCTGCAAATTGGGCAGAAAACTGCTCGATAAACCAGGAATGTAAACCTCGATAATCCGGCGAATGAAACAGGGTTGATTTAACCTTGTTGCCATCTTTATCTAACATGTAATGGCAGCCGATAATCACGCTGCAAGATTCGGCAGCCCATCTGGGGATAATGACTTTGGGGGTAAAGAGCGTTTCGAGGCGTTGCTCGGTAAATTGTGTGATGAAATCGGGGTTGTATTGCAACGATGTCGGCAAATAGCCGCGCCAAAGGTACATGCCGATCTTGTTTTCACCGATGACATCCAAGAGTTGTTCCAGCATGGTACGGCTAGGACATGAAATAAATTCGTCCGCATCCAGCGGAAAAACGAAATCTATCGCTTCATCTTTTGCTACAAGCTGCTTCATAAGCAGGTTTACCAATTGGTCTTGATTGAACTTGAGCGCTTGATATTGATAGATAAATATCGGCAAACCTTCTTCTTTCAATTGAATCAGGATTTCCCTTGTGCCATCGCTGCTGCCATGATCGATGATGTGCATTTCATCCATCAGCTCGAGATTATGACGGACAAACGATTCGATAACGTCGTTTTCGTTGCGCACCATACTGATGCTGATTAATTTCTTTCCCATAAATTACGCAATGTATTGAGATGTTTTAATATTTTTCAGACGGCCTCTATCCAACCGGCAATGCGTTTTTCAACGGCTTCGGCATTCAGCCCCAAATCGGCTAAGAGTTTTTTCGGGTCGCCGTGTTCGGTAACTTTGTCTTCTACACCCAGCAGCAGCACCGGTTTGCAGATGCCGTGTTTCGCCAACACTTCCAACACCGAGCTGCCTGCACCGCCTTGTTCGGTGTTTTCTTCGGCGGTAACGATGTAATCGTGGCTTTGGGCAAGGCTGACGATCAGCTCTTCATCTATCGGTTTGACAAAGCGCATATCGGCAACGGTCGCGTTCAGCTTGTCGGCAGCGGCCAATGATGGGGCAACCATGCTGCCAAAGGCGATAACGGCAATTTTCTCGCCTTCGCGACGGATGATGCCTTTGCCGATTTCAACGGTTTCCAGGCCGTCTGAAATGGTTGCGCCCGTGCCTGTACCGCGCGGATAACGGACTGCGGACGGAGAGTCTGCCTGATAGCAGGTTGAGAGCAGCAGGCGGCATTCGTTTTCGTCGCTTGGTGCGGCAATAATCATGTTCGGCACGCAACGCAAAAAGCTCAAGTCGTATAAACCGGCATGGGTCGGGCCGTCTGCACCAACAATACCGGCGCGGTCGATAGCGAACAAAACAGGCAGGTTTTGCAAGGCAACGTCGTGTACCAACTGGTCGTAAGCGCGTTGCAGGAAAGTGGAGTAAATCGCTACGACAGGCTTGATGCCTTCGCATGCCAAACCGCCTGCAAAGGTAACGGCGTGTTGCTCGGCGATACCGACGTCGAAATAGCGGTCGGGGAATTGCTGTTCAAACTCAACCAAGCCACTGCCCTCGCGCATGGCAGGCGTGATGGCAACCAAACGCTCATCCGCCGCCGCTTGGTCGCACAACCATTGGCCGAATACTTGCGTATAAGTCGGTTTGGCCGCGGCAGGTTTCACTTCCGGGGCAGGCACTTCGCTCGGCAGCTTGGCGACAGCGTGGTATTTGACAGGGTCGTTTTCGGCGAATTTGTAGCCGTTGCCTTTTTTGGTGATGACGTGCAACAACTGAGGGCCTTTGCGGCCGCGCAAGTCTTTTAACACGTCCACCAGATTTTCAACGTTGTGGCCGTCCACCGGGCCGGTGTAACGGAAACCGAAGTTTTCAAACAAAGACAGCGACTGTTTGGCGTGTTCCGCTTCGCCTGCCAAGGTTTTGATTTTGTTTTCGACTTTTTGGGCAAGCTCCATCGCGCCGGGCAATTTATCCAATACTTTGCTCGATTGGGCTTTGATGGTGCTCAATAGGCCGTGCATATCGCGCACGACGTTGCTGGCAAGGTATTTCGGTAGCGCGCCGACATTGGGGGAAATCGACATTTCGTTGTCGTTGAGGATGACCAGCAAATCGACATCCATATCGCCTGCGCAGTTCAGGGCTTCAAACGCCTGACCCGCCGTCATGGCTCCGTCGCCGATGATGGCAACGCTGCGGCGGTTGTTGCCCAACTGTTTGTCCGCAACGGCCATGCCCAAAGCCGCGCCGATGGATGTGGAAGAATGGCCTACGCCGAACGCGTCGTATTCCGACTCGCTGCGTTTCGGGAAACCGGCCAAACCGCCGTATTGGCGCATGGTGTGCATTTGATTTTTGCGGCCGGTGAGGATTTTGTGCGGATAGCTTTGATGGCCGACATCCCAGACCAAATGGTCTTCTGGCGTGTCGTACACATAATGCAGCGCCACCGTCAGCTCGACCGCACCCAAGTTACTGGCGAAATGGCCGCCCGTCTTACCGACGGAATCCAACAGAAATTCGCGCAATTCGGCGGCGACTTGCGGCAGCTGTTTTTTCTCCAGACGGCGCAAATCCTGAGGCGTATCGATAATATCGAGCAAAGGGCTTGGGTTCATGATTTTTGGCGGTGAATTTTTGTGTAACGGACGATTATATCAAGAGATTGCACAACTTGTTACAAATGCTTTCAGACGGCCCGAACCTTTATCCTTTATAATACTGCCAACTGAAAACACAAGGCCGTCTGAAATGACCCAAAACGCAAACAATCTCTGCTGGCTCGATATGGAAATGACCGGCCTCAACCCGGAACACGACCGCATTATCGAAGTCGCCATGATCATTACCGATTCCGATTTGAACGTACTGGCGCAATCGGACGTTTACGTTATCCATCAAAGCGATGAGTTGCTCGACGGTATGGACGAGTGGAACACCGCCACCCACGGCCGCACCGGCCTGAACCAACGTGTACGCGAATCCAAACTGACCGAAGCCGAAGTCGAGCAAAACCTGTTGGACTTCATGTCCGCATGGATACCTGAGAAATCCACGCCCATGTGCGGCAACTCCATCCATCAAGACCGCCGCTTCATGGTCAAATACATGCCGCGCTTGGAAGCCTATTTCCACTACCGCAACCTAGACGTATCCACGCTGAAAGAATTGGCCAAACGCTGGAATCCTGCCGTTGCCAAAAGCGTGGTCAAACGCGGTTCGCACAAGGCATTGGACGACATCCTCGAAAGCATCGAAGAAATGCGCCATTATCGCGAGCATTTCCTCAAACTCCCTTCCGAATAATAATCCCAAGGCCGTCTGAAACAGGTTTTACACCGTTCAGACGGCCTCATCGGCTTCCCTCATCTCATGAAAATCACCAAAATTTTTACCTTCGATTCCTCGCACATGCTCGACGGGCATGACGGCAAGTGCCAAAACCTGCACGGCCACACCTACAAACTCGAAATCACCGTCTCCGCACCCGTTATCCAAGGCGGCGCAAAAGACGGCATGGTGATGGACTTTACCGACCTGAAAGCCATCGTCAAACAACACATTACCGACCCGTTCGACCATGCCTTCATCTATCACGGCAACAACGAACGTGAAAGCCAAATTGCCGCGCTTTTGGAAGGCTGGAACATGAAAACCCTGCGCCTGCCCTGCCGCACCACCGCCGAAAACATGAGCGTAGAAATGTATGGCCGTCTGAAAAACGCCGGTGTCAAAGTGTGCAGCGTAAAATTATGGGAAACGCCGACTTCGTGTGCGGAATATGAAGGGGAATGAACCGCCATCCTGTATTTTTCAGACGGCCTGTTCCCATAAATACCTCATACGCTAAACATCAAAAGGAATCTTCATGAAAATCATCTCCACCCTCCTCGTCCTCTTCGTCGCTGTCGAACACTTCTACATCGCCTGGCTCGAAATGACGCAAATCCCAAGCGAAAAAGCGTCGGAACTGTTCAACATGCCTTACGAATTTATGGAACAAAAACGCGTGCAAACCCTGTTTTCCAACCAAGGCCTGTACAACGGCTTCCTCGCCATCGGCTTGGTATGGGCGCGCTTTGCCGCACCCGACAACGCCGTTTACGGCGCGACCATCCTGTTCCTCGGCTTCGTCCTCATCGCCGCAGCATGGGGCGCGTTTTCATCCGGCAACAAAGGCATTTTGCTCAAACAAGGCTTGCCGGCATTTTTGGCCGCCGCAGCCGTCATTGCCGCTTAAGCACACACCAGCCATTCTTTCCTATTGAACTGACAGAAAGAATGGCTGCCTCAACCGATTTCTTAAAACGCTTCACCACAACAATTAAAACCCGCACACCCAATATTCATGACCATTCAAATCACACCAAACAATCCCCAATACCGCATTGTCGAAATCTTTGAAAGCCTACAAGGCGAAGGCTGGAATACAGGCATGCCCGCCGTTTTCATCCGTTTGGGCAAATGCAATCTCGCGTGCAGCTGGTGCGATACCGACTACCTCAAATTCGGCATGATGAGCCTGTCCGATATTTTAGGCCGTCTGAAAACCTACACGGCGCGCAACATCATCATTACCGGCGGCGAACCCACCATCCAACCGCATTTGGATACCCTGCTCAACACACTCAAAGCCGAAGGCTATTTCCTGTGTATCGAAACCAACGGCCTCAACCCCGCGCCGCCGCAAATCGACTACGTTGCCACCAGCCCTAAAGCCTGCTACGCCGCCAGATACGAAAAAAGCTGCATCGAGAAAGCAGACGAAGTACGTATTGTTGCCGACGGCGATGTCATTACGTTTTGCCAAGAGATGGAACGCAAAATCCGCGCCCAACATTACTACCTCTCGCCTTGCGAACAAGACGGCGCAATGAATATCTACGACACCATCCGCCAAATCGGCGTATTAAACAGCCGACCAGACGCTCCTGTTCATTGGCAACTGAGCGTACAGACACATAAATGGGCAGGAATAGAATAATTCGTTTGAAATCAATTAAAAACAAAACCTTTACAAAATATTGAATGTAAATACCATTCCATATTCGACCAAATGCACTACTGGCAATGCTCTCAGGCCGTCTGAAAACCCAATTTCAGACGGCCTTTTTTATTACAAACCCCTTGACCGATTACATAAGATTACGTAAAGTGTGCAACAGTTTTCATAAATTGGTAAAACCAATTTACCTGATAACTG
>NZ_JBQCTZ010000176.1:0-7042 GCF_051963715.1 Neisseria sp. P0001.S005
TGTTTAATTGTCAACAATTTTACATTACGCTTTCTTAACATAAAGACCGCTATAATAAGCACTCTTTTCTTTTGTTTTCTCAGACCGTTTTATGAACAACACCCCGCGTTACGCCGTTTTCGGCAATCCCGTTGCACACAGTAAATCGCCGCAAATCCATCAGCAGTTTGCGCTGCAAGAAGGCGCAGCCATTGAATATGAGCGCATTTGTGCCGAAATCAGCGGCTTTGCCGAGGCTGTTGCGGCGTTTCGCGCCGAGGGTGGGCAAGGTGCGAATGTAACCGTTCCGTTCAAGCAGGAAGCTTTTGCGCTGGCAGACGAACATTCCGACCGCGCTTTAGCGGCCGGCGCGGTCAATACGCTGGTGTGGTTGGAAGACGGCAGAATACGTGGCGACAATACCGATGGTATCGGTTTGGCCAACGACATCACGCAGGTCAAAAATATTGCCATCGAAGGCAAAACCATTTTGCTTTTGGGCGCAGGCGGCGCGGTGCGCGGCGTGATTCCAGTTTTGAAAGAACACCGCCCTGCCCGTATCGTCATTGCCAACCGTACCCACGCCAAAGCCGAGGAATTGGCGCAGCTTTTCGGCATTGAAGCCATCCCGATGGCGGATTTGAACGGCGGTTTTGATATCATCATCAACGGCACGTCCGGCGGCTTGAGCGGTCAGCTTCCTGCCGTCAGCCCTGAAATTTTCCGCAACTGCCGCCTTGCCTACGATATGGTTTACGGCGAAGCGGCGCAGGCGTTTTTGAACTTTGCCCAAAGCAACGGCGCGGCCGAAGTTTCAGACGGCCTGGGTATGCTGGTCGGTCAGGCTGCCGCCTCCTACCATATTTGGCGCGGATTTACGCCCGATATCCGCCCCGTTATCGAATACATGAAAGCCCTGTAACCATGTTCCGCATCATCAAATGGCTGATTGCCCTGCCCATCGGCATCTTCATTTTCTTCAACGCTTATGTGTACGGCAACATCATTACTTACCGCGCCGTCGCGCCCAGCAAAACCGCCTTCATGTCCATGCGCATGAGCCAGTTTGCAAAAGAAGGCCGCGATGTCGAGCTGGATTACCGCTGGGTGCCTTACGACCAAATCTCAGTCAATCTCAAAAAAGCCCTGATTGCTTCCGAAGACGCCAACTTTGCCGAACACAGCGGCTTTGACTGGAACGGCATCAAATATGCCATGAAACGCAATAAGCAAAGCGGCGAAGTCAAAGCCGGCGGTTCGACCATCAGCCAGCAACTGGCGAAAAACCTGTTTCTTAACGAAAGCCGCAGCTACATCCGCAAAGGCGAAGAAGCGGCGATTACGGCGATGATGGAAGCCGTTACCGACAAAGACCGCATTTTTGAGCTGTATCTGAACTCAATCGAATGGCACTACGGCGTATTCGGCGCGGAGGCTGCGTCCCAGTATTTCTACAAAAAACCTGCCTCCGCCCTCACCCGCCAACAAGCCGCCAAGCTCACGGCGCGCGTTCCGGCTCCGCTGTTTTACGCAGACCATCCTAAGAGCAAACGGATACACAACAAAACCAATATCATCTTACGCCGCATGGGCTCGGCGGAACTACCCGAAAGCGATATGGATTAATCAAAAAGGCCGTCTGAACATTTCAGACGGCCTTTATTTTTAAGCTTTCTCTTCCGGCTCCGGTACGTCAAACACTTGGCGCAGGTAAGCGAGGAAGGTGTTGTTGGTGGTCATGGTTTTGCCTGGGGAATCGGAGAGCTTGGCGACGGATTGGCCGTTACACTCGACAAGCTTCAAGACAATGTTCAAAGGCGTGTGTCCCAAGTCGTTGGTCAAGTTGGTACCGATACCGAAACTGGTTTTGAAACGGTCTTTGAAGTATTGGTGCAACGCCCATGAACGCTCAATATCGAGGCCGTCTGAAAAGGTCAGCATTTTGGTGCGGCTGTCGATTTTGAGTTTTTTGTAATGCTCGTAGGCTTTATCGCCCCAAACATAAGGATCGCCGCTGTCGTGGCGCAGGCCGTCGAAGAGTTTGGCGAAGTACAGGTCGAAATCACGCAAGAAGGCATCCATGCCGACCACGTCGGTCAGGGCGATACCGAGGTCGCCGCGGTATTCGTGTACCCAGCTTTCCAGCGCGGCTTTTTGGAAATTGCGCAAACGTACGTCCAAGGCTTGGAAGGCTTGGAGGAACTCATGCGCCATGGTGCCGATGGGTGTGATGCCGATTTTTTTGGCCAGATAAACATTGCTGGTACCGCGCACAATGTCGGGAGCGGCTTCTAATAAGGTGCGGATAACGTGTTCCTGCCATGCAAGGGTGTAGCGGCGGCGCGTACCGAAATCGGAAATAAGGAATGGCGGATCATTCGGATTTTGTGTAGCTGCAATTTCTTTCAGCTGTTGCGCTTTGGCCTGCAAACGACGCTCGCCTTCTTTGATGACGGCAGGCGTTTCCAAGCGGCGGAAATAGAGTTCGTTGACGATGGCAAGAATGAAAATCTCGAAGAACATCGCCTGTATCATCGGGCCTTCGATGCGGATGTTCAGACGGCCTTGATCATCAGGGCTGACTTGGACGAAGCGGCGTTGGAGTTGGAAAAGTTCGAGATAATCGACAAAGTCGCTTTTGATAAAGCGCAGGCTGCGCAGATAGTCGAGTTCGTCATGGGTAAAGCGCAGCTGGCACAGGGAGTCGAGTTCGCGTTCCAAGTCTTCTTGAATATCGGCCAGCGGATACACCATCTCTTTGTTGCGGCAACGGAATTCGTAGAGGCTGTGGGTTTGCGGGAATTGGTGCAACACGACTTGCAGCATGGTAAATTTGTACAGATCGGTATCAAGCAGGGATTGGATAATGGGCTGATAAGCGGACATAAGTTTTCTCTGAGTAAACGTGGGCTTGATGAGGGTATCGATTTTAATAGGAAAGGCCGTCTGAAAGAAACCTTATTCAGACGGCCTTTATCTTATTTAATCCAACTGCGCTACGGAAACCGGCAAAGAACGGATGGTAGACAACATTGTGCTGGCATCTTTTTGCTGTTTGCGGAACGCGGCCATATTGGTCGGGGTCAATTTCGGCGTCGGCAGGGCGACGGTAGTCGGGTTGACCGGCTGGCCGTTGACACGTGCTTCGTAGTGCAGGTGCGGGCCGGTCGAACGGCCGGTTGTACCGACAAAACCAATCACTTCGCCGGCACGGACTCTGCCGTCGGCAGGGCTGAACGCGCTCATATGGCCGTACAGGGTTTCCACACCGTTGGCATGGCGGATCATCACGGTGTTACCGTAGCCGCCTTTCCAACCTTTGAAAATCACTTCGCCGTCGGCAGCGGCCTTAATCGGGGTGCCGGTCGGCGCGGCATAGTCGATACCGGTGTGCATACGGACGGTATGCAGGACCGGGTGGACACGGTAGCCGAACGGGGAAGAAATGCGCGTGTATGCAACAGGCTCGGTATTAAAGCCTTCTTTTTGTTGCAGGGACTTACCGTTTTGGTCGTAGTAGCTACCGCTTTCTTCGTCGCCTTTGCCTTGGCTGTAATAATAGGCTTGGTAGGTTTTGCCGTCTTTAACCACTTCAGCCGCCAAAATATCGCCGACCGCCATTTGCTGGCCGCGGAAATACATGCTGTTGTACAAAAGACGCACGGTATCGCCTTCGCCCAAGTCGCTCATATTGAACGAATCGGCAAAGATTTCTTTGAGCTGGATATACACTTCGGAAGGGATTTCGGCACGGAGCATATCACCGATGGCGGAAGTGCGGATTTTCACGGAACGCAGGGTCGGCATGGTTTTCATGTCGATTTCGGCATTGGAGATGCGCCATTTGCCTTTGACTTTTTCCAAAGCGACCAAGTTGCGTTCCAATTCTTCATCGGTAAAGAATTGAACGTCGGTCACTTGGCCTGAAGAATCGATACGGATGTTGACGGATTGGTTGGTCCGCAGGTTTTTCATGTCGAGGTTGGCATTGTTTTTCGCCATGATTTGCTTGATGTCTTCTTGGTTGACACCCATGCGCGTCAAAACGTCTGCCAAAGAGTCGCCGGCTTGGACGGCTTCTTGCACCCAATAGCTGGATTGATAGGTATTGGTTTCCACATAAACGGCAGGCAGCTCTTCGGAAATACGCTCGACTTTGAAATCGGTTTGTGCAGGTTGAGGGTCGGTAATGGCGTATGCGGTCATGATGCCTGAAGCCGGCAGCAGAAACGCTAAGAGGGTTGCTTTGAATCGAGTGGAATATTTGTTTTTAATCACGCGTTATCCTTAATGGGGCGGTCTGTTTTTTAAAGTTTGCAGAATGCCGGCACATCCGGCCTGCCGCGACCGCCTGCTGGTTTAAACAGTTTTGGGGATAAAGGACTTTGAGTCTTTTTTTCCGATCTGAAAATCAGATTTTCATTCGGAATGAATGAGGTCGTGTTTGAGATTGACGTTATTATCAGGGCTATTGTGTTGATTTACACCCTGTTTTTCTGAAATTTACGCCTTGCATTCTAGCATGACAGCCCGTTTTTTCCAAACCGGCCGTCTGAACGGCTCTTTTTCAGGGCATAAAAGCAAGGTTCCGAAACGCATCATTTGTCGCGTAAAATAACGGTTTTCCTATCTATTTGCGCTTATGAAGCTGACCCTCGCCCTCCCCTCGCTCAACCGCTTTGCCGACGAATCCGTTCCTGCGCTTGCCTTACCTGCTTTTAACCGTCTTTTGCGTTACGGCATATTACGCAAAGAAACACTCAGGCCGTCTGAATTTTACGGCCGCCATTTGTGGAACGGCAGCCTCATTACCCAAGTGCAACGTTTACGCCACACAAGCCCAAACCGCACAGCCGCTTTTGCCTCTCCGGTTTGGCAACAGATGGGCATGCACCATGTCAACATTATCAGCGGCGAGTTTATCGGCATCCAAAAAGAGGAGGCGCAACGGTTATGTGCGGATTTGTCGGCGTTTTATCAAGATAAAGATTGGCAATTCGAGCCGCTTTGCGAAAGCATGTGGCTGCTCAATATGCCGAAGATTGAAGATTGGGGCGCGGAATGTGTTTTGGATGTGTGCGGGCAGCCGGAAATGGACGGTCAGGCACACGGCAAAGATGCGGTGTCTTGGTTGGCCATGCAGACGGAAATCCAAATGTTTCTCCACACGCATCCGATTAACCAAGCGCGTGAACAACAAGGATTGCCGGAAATCAACGGTTTGTGGCTGTGGAATGACGCGGACGGTACACAGTCTGCGGATATTGTCGCTTCAGACAGCGCATGGGCGCGTTTTTCGGATAAGCCCAAACTCGATGCGCCATATGATTTGAAGGCTTGGTTTGAGATGGTTCAAGAAACAGGCAATGCGGTTTCAGACGGCCTTATCTTTTTGGACGACTTGGTTTCCACCTTACAGACAGGCGATGTTTGGGCATACAAAGATATTTTGGAAAGCTGGGAAACTCGTTGGTTTGCTCCTTTATGGGACGCACTCGCTTCAGGCCGTCTGAAAACCGTTTACATTGCTACAGACGGCGAAAACGGCGGCACGCTGGAAATCGGCCACCGTTCCAAATGGGCATTTTGGCGCAAAGCTAAAACGTTTAACGGATCGTGGTAAGCGGTTTTAAGCCTCCAACGCCTCCAATTTGGCCAAAATTTTGTCCCACACATCCTGCAACGGAATCGCTTTCAACAGACGTGTCGGATCGTTGGTGTCGATACTGTCAGGATGGGGCAATTCGGCATAATCGCCGGCATAAATGACCTCGGCCTCTTCGGAATACGGACGCCATTTATTCACCCATGACGCGCCAAACAAAGCGATTTGCGGTTTATCCAAAGCTGCGGCGATGTGCATCGGTGCGGAATCGACACCGACAAACAGCTTGGCGCCCTCAATGGCCGCCGCCAATTCACGCAGACTCAAGCATCCGGACAGCACATATACTTTTCTGCCTTCCGGAATATTCAGACGGCCTATAATTTCCTGAAGCATGTATTGCTCGACAGTGTTGTGAGAAGCAGTCAATACGACATTCTGTCCGCTGTTGAGCAGAAGCTGTACGATAGCGGCGTTTTTGCCGTCTTCCCAACATTTGAAATGCCAACGCGCCCCCGGGTGCAGCAACACATAATCTTCGCCGCTCCAACCCTGCTCACGCAATTTCTGCCGCATGCTTTTCCTTGCATCTTGTGCCACCCAAAGGCGTACCCTCGCATCGGCCACGTCTTCCGGCTGGATAAGCGGCGCGAGGATATTCAACTGGTTTTCAACGATATGATGGCTGGTATCAAGCTCATGGTTGATAAAATCATGACAGAAACGCCACCAGAAACCGTCGCGCTTGATGCAGTCCAAACCCACGCTGCAACGGGCGCACAGTTTGGCGATTATTGCCGCGCGCCATTGGTCGGACAGGTTGAAAGCCCAGTCGTAATCACGCGCCTTCAGCTTAGACAAAAGATTTTTCTCACACGCCAACTGTTTGAGTACACCCAGCTTCTTCCAATTTCGATCAATGGTAAAAATCTGCGCAATCTGCGGATTATCGGCAATCAGCTGCCCCGTACCGGCATACACCAGCATATCGATTTCGCAATCGGGGAAACGGGTTTTCAGCGCATCGACCACCGGCGTGCTCAAAAGCACATCGCTATGATGGCGCAATTTGATGATCAGAATACGTTTGGGTTGGGCTAAAGACATACAAATACTTTCAGACGGCCTGTTGATTGGCTGCTATTGTAAAGCGGAAAACAGGTTTCATAAAATACAAAACAGGCCGTCTGAAACCTATCTTGCTGATTCATCGCTATAAAATCCGCACAAGCCATGCAATTTATATTACAATCCGCACACCGTGGTTCGAAAACCTCCCACATTAAAAAACTAAGGAAACCTCATGTCCCGCAACAACGAAGAGCTGCAAGGCATCTCCCTTTTGGGCAACCAGAAAACCCAATACCCGAGCGAATACGCACCTGAAATTTTGGAAGCGTTCGACAACAAACATCCCGACAACGACTATTTCGTCAAATTCGTCTGCCCCGAGTTCAC
>NZ_JBQCTZ010000177.1:0-7028 GCF_051963715.1 Neisseria sp. P0001.S005
GGCTCGTCTTTATAACCGTCTTGGTTGGCCAGCGTTTGATATTTTTGTACGCGCAACGAGCCGTCGAAGCTGCCGCCTAGCAGTTTGTCGCTGTAATTGAGCCATGCCTGACGGTCAAGGTTGACGTTGCGCGCGATGTCTTCGCGGCCGTAGAAGTCGCGGTAGTAATCGTCGTCGGAAACTTGGTTGTAGTTGATGCCGCCGCTGATTTTGCTGTTCAGCTGCTGCTGGTGTTTCCATTTGAGCTGGTAGCGGTTGTTGTGGACGCTTTTTTGGTCGTTCGGCATCCAGTCGCCATCGACTTCGCCACTGTAATTCGGTTGCAGATAACGCACTTGGCCACCCAGTTGCACACCGCGTTTGCTGATGATACCCGGACGGATGGTGGCATCCAAATTCGGCGCAAGGTTGAAATAGTAGGGCAGGCTCAGCTCAAGGCCGTCTGAACCTGTAGCAATGGTCGGAACGAGCAGGCCGCTTTTGCGGTTGCCGTTAATGGGGAAGTCTGCCCAAGGCGTGTAGAGGACGGGTACTCCGCCGAATACCAGCGAAGCGTGTTTGGCTACGCCGATACCTGTCGATTCATCGGCTTCAATGCTTTGCGCTTGGATATACCAGCTGGCATCACCGGGCGAACAGGTGTTGAATTTGGTGTTTATGAGTTTGTAGAGGCCTTTTCCTTTGAGTTCGGCTTTTTCGCTGACACTTTGAAGGCGGCGGCCGCCTTGTTCGGTATTGAGGTGCACGGCGGTGCCGGAACCGGTTTGGTCTTTGAGGTTGTAAACCAATTGATCGCCGGTTACGGTCGAACCGTTTTGATACAGGGTAAAGCGGTCGCCGGCGGTCACGGTATCGGTGGCTTGGTCGTATTGCGCCCAATCGGCGTTGAGAACATCGGCATTGCGCTCGACAATGACGTCGCCTTCGGCACGGACGCCGACTTGGGTCTGACCTTCTATTTTATCGGCGTTGACGCGGGTGTAATCGGCGGGCAGGGCAGGCTCGCCACTGCGTTTGATTTCGGCGGTTTCGGCAGGCTTGGCATCTTCGTGGTCGCAAAACAGGCAAGTGCTGCCCAAGGAAAGCGGATCGGCTTCGCTTTGGCTGGTTTTTGCCGGTTTGGACGCAGCGGTGTGGGCAGGGGTATAGTCTTCCGCCTGCGGAACAGAAGCATCTTCCGCGCGCACGGCTGTTGCGCTAAAGCCCATAATTAAGGCGAGTACCAAGGGTTTGAGTGAAAATAAACGAGCCAAAATCGCCCCTTAAATCGGTTTGCCAGTTAGAATAGCGGTTATTGTAACCTGAAATTCTGCGATACCGCTATGCAACGACAAACCGAATTACAAAACTGGCTGGAGTCTGTTTACCCGAACCAGCCGTTCGAATTGAGCTTTGCGGCAGCCGATGCCGACTTCCGCCGTTATTTCCGTGCGACGTTTTCAGACGGCCAGACCGTTATCTGTATGGATGCGCCTCCTGAGAAGATGAGTGTTGCGCCTTATTTGAAAGTGCAAAAACTGTTTAACATGGTCAATGTGCCGCAAGTGCTTCATGTGGATGAAGCGTTGGGCTTTATGGTGTTGAACGATTTGGGCAATACCACATTCCTGACCGCCATGAATCAGGAAAACAGCGAAACCGCCCACAAAGCCCTGCTGCTCGAAGCCATCGACGAACTGATCGAACTGCAAAAGGTCAGCCAACCCGGCAAACTGCCGGAATACGACCGCGAAGTCATGCTGCGCGAGATTAACTTGTTCCCCGAATGGTTTGTGGCCAAAGAATTGGGCCGCGAGCTGACCTTCAAACAACGCCAGTTGTGGCAGCAAACCGTCGATACGCTGTTGCCGCCCCTGTTGGCTCAGCCCAAAGTGTATGTCCACCGCGACTTTATCGTCCGCAATCTGATGCTGGCAAAAGGCCGCCCGGGCGTGTTGGACTTCCAAGACGCGCTTTACGGCCCGATTTCCTATGATTTGGTGTCGCTGCTGCGCGATGCGTTTATCGAATGGGAAGAAGAATTTGTATTGGACTTGGTCATCCGTTATTGGGAAAAAGCACGCGCTGCCGAGCTGCCAGTGCCTGCCGAGTTTGACGAGTTCTACCGCTGGTTTGAATGGATGGGCGTACAACGCCATTTGAAAGTAGCCGGTATTTTTGCCCGCCTGTACTACCGCGACGGCAAAAACAAATACCGCCCGGAAATCCCGCGCTTCTTGAACTACTTGCGCCGCGTATCCCGCCGTTACAACGATTTGGCTTCGCTGTATGCGTTGCTGGTCGAATTGGTCGGCGATGACGAATTGGAAACAGGCTATACCTTCTAAGCTTGGTTTTAAGATTTGATTCCACTTTTCAGACGGCCTGATCAACAAAAGGCCGTCTGAAACCTTTACAGAACACATAAACATGACTTACATGATTTACCCCAAAACCTACGACGTGATTGTCGTCGGCGGCGGCCATGCCGGTACCGAAGCCGCGCTTGCCGCCGCACGCATGGGTGCGCAAACCCTGCTGCTCTCGCACAACATCGAAACCCTCGGCCAAATGTCGTGCAACCCCTCCATCGGCGGTATCGGCAAAGGCCATCTTGTGCGCGAACTCGACGCGCTCGGCGGCGCAATGGCGTTGGCTACCGACAAATCCGGTATCCAGTTCCGCCGATTGAACGCCAGCAAAGGCGCGGCAGTGCGGGCTACGCGTGCGCAGGCAGACCGCATTTTGTACAAAGCTGCCATCCGTGAGATGTTGGAAAACCAAGAAAACCTCGACCTTTTCCAACAAGCCGTTGAAGACGTAACGCTTGATGGCGAACGCATCAGCGGCGTGGTTACCGCAATGGGCGTGGAGTTTAAAGCACGCGCTGTCGTGTTGACCGCAGGCACGTTTTTGTCCGGCAAAATCCACATCGGTTTGGAAAACTACGAAGGCGGCCGCGCCGGCGATCCCGCCGCCAAATCCTTGGGCGGCCGTTTGCGCGAATTGAACCTGCCGCAAGGCCGTCTGAAAACCGGCACGCCGCCGCGTATCGACGGACGCACGATTGACTTCTCCCAACTGACCGAACAGCCCGGCGACACACCCGTTCCCGTAATGTCCGTACGCGGCAGCGCCGATATGCACCCGCGCCAAGTGTCCTGCTGGATTACGCATACCAACACGCAAACCCACGACATCATCCGCTCAGGCTTCGACCGCAGCCCGATGTTTACCGGCAAAATCGAAGGCGTGGGTCCGCGTTATTGTCCGTCTATCGAAGACAAAATCAACCGCTTCGCCGACAAAGACAGCCACCAGATTTTCCTCGAACCCGAAGGTCTGACCACGCACGAATACTATCCTAACGGTATCTCCACCAGCCTGCCGTTCGACATCCAAATCGCCCTCGTGCGCAGCATGAAAGGCCTTGAAAACGCCCATATCCTGCGCCCTGGTTATGCCATCGAATACGACTATTTCGATCCGCGCAACCTCAAAGCCAGCCTTGAAACCAAAACCATCCAAGGCCTCTTCTTTGCCGGACAAATCAACGGCACGACCGGTTACGAAGAAGCCGCCGCGCAAGGCCTGCTCGCAGGTGCAAATGCCGTGCAATATATCCGCGAACAAGACCCGCTCCTGCTGCGCCGCGAACAAGCCTATCTCGGCGTATTGGTGGACGATCTCATCACCAAAGGCGTGAACGAACCTTATCGCATGTTCACCAGCCGTGCCGAATACCGCCTGCAACTCAGGGAAGACAACGCCGACATGCGCCTGACCGAAGACGGCTACAAAATCGGCTTGGTGGGTGAAGAACAATGGCGCATGTTCAACGAAAAACGCGAAGCCATCGAGCGCGAAATCCAACGTTTGAAAACAACGTGGTACACGCCGCAAAAACTCGCCGAAGAAGAGCAGCTGCGCGTATTCGGTCAAAAACTCAGCCGCGAAGCCAACCTGCACGACCTCCTGCGTCGTCCGAACCTCGACTACGCCGCGCTGATGACCCTGCCCGACGCACAACCTGAGACCACGCTTACCGACAGCGTGGTTGAACAAGTCGAAATCCAAGTCAAATACCAAGGCTATATCGACCGCCAAAACGAAGAAATCGACAGCCGCCGCGACATCGAAACCTTAAAGTTACCCGAGGACATCGATTACGCGAAAGTCAAAGGTTTGTCGGCAGAAGTGCAGCAAAAGCTCAACCAGCACAAACCCGAAACCGTTGGACAGGCAAGCCGAATTTCCGGCGTAACCCCTGCCGCCGTTGCATTGTTGATGGTGCATTTGAAACGCGGGTTTAAAGATGCCAAGTAAGGTTTAATTTGAATAAAGGCCATCTGAAACTTTCAGACGGCCTTTTTGATATTTAAAAGAACAAAAACATAAAAACTGATGACAGAGTAAAATACGTTACACAAAACCTATGACAGACAAAGGGATAATATGGAAACTCAAGCTTTAGAAAAAACTTTTGCTACACACGACGAATTTAACCGTAAGCCGATAGCCGAAAACATCATCAGGCTGTTGACATCGCCCATCGACCTTTCTCCTATGGTTATCGACGGTGGTTGGGGAATGGGCAAAACCGAATTTTGCCAAAAACTGATTCGGCTCATGCAGCAGCAACATCCCGATTATCAGCCCGTCTATATCGATGCCTTCCGTTCAGACCACAGCGGAGAGCCTCTGCTGGCATTGCTTGCCGAAATCATTAAAGCATGTACGCCTGAAGATACTGGCGATCAGCCGTCTGAACAGCGCAAAAATATTACGAGGAAAGTCGCGAAAGCCGCAGGATTCGTGATGAAAACCGTTGCTAAGGCAGCGGTTGGTCATGTTCTAAAGCAAAATACAGACGATTTGGCAGAAGAATTCCAACAGATAATGAATGACGGCCAAGATGCAGACAGTTTGGCCGAAACCGTAACCGATGCCGCTGCCACAATCGCCAGCCATACCATCGATGCAACCGTCGAAGCCTTGCTGAAAGAGCAAATTGAAGCGGAAAAAAATCTGGAAACGCTCAAAGCCTGCCTGAAAGAATTGGCAGCGGACAAACCGATTATCCTGTTTATCGATGAACTTGACCGTTGTCGTCCCGACTACGCGGTTGATATGTTGGAAGTTATCAAACACGTCTTTGATGTCGAAAACGTTAAAGTTGTGTTGGTAACGAATACCAAACAACTGCGTGCGGCGATTAATCATCGGTATGGTGCGGAAGTGGATGCGCAAAAATACTTGGATAAGTTTTTGAAGTATAGCTTCGCTTTGCCGGATAAGGTTGTGGCTCGGATTGAGGAGGAGCGAGCTTTGGTCTCGATTGAATATTTTAAACAATTGATACAAAACAGCCGTATAGCTGATGAGCTAAAAGGTTTAACTGAACAACAGATAATCTTGAATTTTATCAGCGATATGATAGAACGGAACGGTTTATCGCTTAGAGAAACAGAACGATTAGTCCGATTTTTAGAGATATACCATTCTTTAAGTGGTGGACTGAATAATGCAATCTGGCAATATTTTTTGCTTCGCATTACAGGTGTATTTATCTTCTGCTTCTATCCGAGTTTAATGGACGATATTAATAAAAATCGTACTGATAGCAAAGATTTTGCTCGATTATTCAATATTAAATCTTTGCGTGAGATTCCGCAAAATAGTCCTGGTCGTCTTGCTACAAATACAGATGTAATTACCGTAATGTTAATGGACTACAGCACTACAGAGGATTCACATTTTAAAATTTACGAAATTTCCAACTGGCATAATTGGATGAATCAAGTTAATGTAAATTTTCTTGAAGGTTCAGAAATTTACCCTAAAAGCAAAGAAGGTGTTTTTTCTATTCTCAAAAACACTTTCCGAGTCCTCAGTCTTGAGCAAACACCCCAATAAAAAAGGTCGTCTGAAAACCAAAAAACAAGTTTTCAGACGGCCTTTAATCATTTCAATAAACCGATAATTTTCCTATCGATGCCGTCTGAATTTCAATACGCCAAGCTCGGAGGCAAAGCCGTTTAGGGGGATGTCGTGGGGTTCGGTCGGCAGTGTGTCGGTCAGTTGGCAGCCGAAGCCTACGCCCAGGGTTTGGGTTTGCAGGCGGTATTTCGTGGCGGAGAGGGTGGCATCGTAATAGCCGCCGGCTTGTCCGAGGCGGTAGCCGCGTTTGTCGATGCCGACGATGGGGACCAGCAGCAGGCTGAGTTGGTGGACGCGGATTTTTTTGCCGGTGAATTGGGGGACATGCAATTTAGCGCGGCCGCGCTTGCGTTCTTGTTTTACTCCGTTGGCAGGATAAGGCGTGAACCACATCCGCCGTGTGTTCGGTTCGATATAGGGCAGGTAGAGTTTTGCGCCGCGTTTTTGTGCGGCACGGACAAAGCCGTCCAATCGCAATTCCTTGCCCATCGGCCAATACACGCCGATTTTCCGTCCTTTTTTGATGTAGGGCTTGAGCAGGCGGTTGATGGTTTCGGTGGCGGCGTTTCGCTCGTCTGCGCTCATTTGGGCGCGTGCGCGGCGGAACTGTTTGCGTAATGCCGATTTTTCGGGATTCCTCATTTTCAGACGGCCTTTCGGGATTGCGGTAGAATGTTGCGATTATAACGATTTTGTTAACATTCAAACAGGACGCACACGATGTGGCATATTGTCGCCATCGGCTATCTTTTTGTTGCCGTGATGTTTTCCGCCGCGCAGCCGAGTATTGCGCGCGCGTTGATTTATTTGTTTTTTTGGGCAGTGTTGCCCACTGTGTTCACGGTCTTCGTCGTGACCATCCGCCGCCGCAACCGCCTGATGAAACGGCAGGAGCAGGCGGAGTTTGAAGCGGCCCGCCAAAAGGCGGTACAGACGGATGAAAAACAGGACGGAAAGGTATAAAATCCCTTTTCAGACGGCCCCTTATCCGCTATAATCCGTCAGTTTTCCATTTCGGAAACACTCTTTTATTTTTTAAAACTTATGCCCACTTTCGCCGAAGGGTGCTTGACAATAGGCGCCGCCTATCAAGTTCTATGCGATTGAAT
>NZ_JBQCTZ010000178.1:0-6974 GCF_051963715.1 Neisseria sp. P0001.S005
AACATTACTTCAGACGGCAATTTTGCCCTTTACCTGCCCAATCCTTACGATGCCGATACCTTAAACGATTTTGATACGGCACCCGATCCGGCCAAACCGTCCGAACGGCATATCTTAGGAACGGACGACCGCGGCCGCGACCTGTTGGCGCGCTTGGTTTACGGTTTCCGTGATTCGCTGTTGTTTGCCTTGGTGTTGACCGTGGTGACTACCGTAATCGGCGTGGTTGCAGGTGCGGTGCAGGGTTATTTCGGCGGTAAAACCGACCTTCTGATGCAGCGTTTTATCGAGGTTTGGGGCGGTATGCCGGAGCTGTACCTCCTGATTATCCTGTCTTCGTTTTTTAATCCGGGGCTGTTGATTTTGCTGGTGTTGCTGTCGCTTTTCGGCTGGATGGGCTTGTCCGACTATGTCCGCGCCGAGTTTTTGAAAAACCGTCAGACCGATTACGTTTTGGCGGCGCGCGCGATGGGCGTGGGCAACCGTGAAATCATGTGGCGCCATATCCTGCCCAACAGCTTGACGCCGGTATTGGCCTTCCTGCCTTTCCGTATTTCCGGTGCCGTACTTGCCCTGACCAGTTTGGACTTCTTGGGCTTGGGCGTACCTGCTTCACAGGCGAGCTTGGGCGAGTTGCTGGCACAAGGCAAGGACAACTTGGACGCATGGTGGATCGGTCTGTCTGCCGTTGCTACGCTGACGGTGATGCTTCTTTTGCTGGTGATGATCGGCGAAGGTTTACGTCAGGCATTTGACGTACGCGCACGCAGTTAATTGCTTTTCTAAAGCATGAAGAGGGTGGGCGGAAAAGCCTGTCCTTCATTCTCAAGGCCGTCTGAAAAGTTTCAGACGGCCTCATCCATTCGTTTGAATCATTAAAAACCATGAATCAAGAAATCACATTTCTTACGCTTTTTCTGCTTGGCTTTTTTGGCGGAACGCATTGCGTCGGCATGTGCGGCGGATTGAGCAGCGCATTCGCTTTGCAGCTGCCGCCACATTTAAACCGAATCGGGCTGATTGTATTGTTGAACTTGGGGCGCATCAGCAGCTATGTCGTCATTGGCCTTCTGGTCGGTTTGGTCGGACAGGTCGGCATTTCCTTGGACGATACGCGCGCAGTTCAAAACGGTTTGTATATTGCCGCCAATGTCTTGCTGCTTTTGCTCGGTCTGTATCTTGCCGGTATTTCGACTGCCGCAACCAAAATCGAAGGCATCGGCAAACCGATATGGAAACGCCTGAATCCTTTACTGAACAAATTGCTGCCGATTAAATCGGTGCCTGCCTGTTTCGGCGTGGGTATGCTTTGGGGCTGGCTGCCTTGCGGCTTGGTATACAGCGCGTCTTTGTATGCTTTAGGCAGTGGCAATGCCTTGCATGGAGGACTGTATATGCTGGCGTTTGCGTTGGGGACCTTGCCGAACCTGCTCGCGATGGGCATATTTGCAGCGCAGTTGAAAACCTTTTTGCAAAAACGCATGGTTCGTTTGTGCGCCGGATTATTGGTGGCAGGATGGGCGATATGGCGCTTGGCTGTATTTGCGATGGGGCAAATCGGGTAGGGAAAAAGATTTAATTTAGTTTGTTTTTATTGTCATGAAACAGGCCGTCTGAAAGGTTTTTCAGACGGCCTTTTCACAAGAAAAATTTAATGAATCAAATTCCAAGTCATCTTGGCGGCAATCAGCAGCAACATGATGCCGAAAGCGATTTTGAGTTTTCGGGCGGGCAGTTTGTGCGCCGTTTTAACGCCGAGCGGGGCAAAGAGGATGGTGGCAATGCTCAAAATGGCTACGGCCGGAAGATAGATAAAGCCTGCCGCGCCTTCAGGCAGGTTGGCAACATGTAAACCGTTGGCAAAATAGCCGATGGTGCCGGTAATTGCAATCGGCCATGCTAAACCTGAAGATGTGCCGATGGCGCGGTGTGCCGGAAAGTTGCAATACAGTAGAAATGGAACGGATAGCGAACCGCCGCCGATACCGACCCAGCTTGAAGCCGCCCCAAAAAGCGTGCCGACGGCTGTCAGGCCGGGGAGGGCAGGCAGGGTGCGTGAAGGTTTGGGTTTGGAATCGCGTAGGGTTTTGAGTGCGATAAAGGCAAGAAATGCAATAAAGAAAACCTGTAAAGCCAGTGTCGGCATATATTTTGCCGACACCGCGCCGAGGAGTACACCAAGTATCATGCCCGGCGTCATCCGGCGGACGGTCGCCCAATCGATGGCGTGTTTTTTATGTTGGGCGTACATACTGGAGAAGGTAGTAAATACCATGACGGCAAAGGAAGTGCCGATAGCAAGATGCTGGGCATAGGGGTGGCCGCCTATGCCTTGCAGTTGCAATGTCCATAAGACGACGGGGACAATCAATGTGCCGCCGCCTACGCCGAATAGTCCGGCAATAAAGCCCGCCGCGCTGCCGACGGCGAGCAGGGCAAGGATGATGTCCCAAGACCACATTTCAGACGGCCTTGTCGTGTTTGTGAGTTTTATGGCGTTTTTTAAACCAACGGATGACTGCCATCACATAACCGGACAGGCTGTAACCGAGGAAAAATAGGAAGAGGACGAGAGAAGGCTCCCAATTGATCAAAAGCAGAATCAATACGGCCAACACCATGCCCATAAACGGCACTTGGCGGCGGATGTTGATTTCTTTGAAGCTCCAAAACGGAATCTGCACAATCATGGAAATGCCGGCAAACAGGGTAATGCCCAATGCCCACCAATGCACGTTGGGGAAGCGCTCGACGCTGTGGTTGACCCAAATCAGGCCGACAATCAACGCAGCGGCGGTCGGGCTTGGAACGCCGATAAACCAGCGTTTGTCGACTTTGCCGATAAGCGTGTTGAACAGTGCCAAACGCAGGGCGGCGCAGGCGCAGTAGATAAAGGCGACGGAATAACCGATTTTGCCAAACTGCCAAAGTTGCCATTTGTAGGCAATTAGGGCAGGTGCCACGCCGAAGCTGACCATATCGGCAAGGCTGTCAAGCTGTTCGCCGAACGCGCTTTGGCTGTTGGTCAGCCGCGCTACGCGTCCGTCCATGCCGTCGAGCAGCATGGAAAGGAAAACTGCAATCGCCGCTGTTTCATAACGTCCGTGCATGGACTGGGTAATGGCGAAGAACGCGCAAAACAGCGCGGCGATGGTAAAGGAATTGGGCAGCAGGTAAATGCTGTTTTTGCGGATGGAGTTGCGTGGTGGAATCGGATTTTCTGTATTTTGTGCGTTGTCCATAATGTTTCCGTATATGCTGCGTGTGCAGATGAGGCATTATACCGCATTGGTTGGTTAAGGATTTTTAAAAGGCAGACATAGTTTCACTTTATCGGCATAAAGTTTCAGGCGGCCTTTATTTTGTCAGTCAAACAACTCGCCCTGCGCCTGCTCTTTGGTTACGCGTACGTCGGTTTCGCCGTCGGCAAAAGTGATGTGCAGTTTTTGCCCTTGTTTCAACGTATCGGCATTGCGGATGACTTGTCCGCGTGTGTTTTTGACGACCGAAAAGCCTCGCTCCAGAATATGCTGCGGCGATACGGCTTCGAGCAATGCGGCTTGGGCGGTCAGGCTTTGACGGCGGTGGGTGAGCAGTTGGCGGAAGGAATGCGATAGGGCCGTCTGAAAGCGGTCGATATTTTGTGTGTAACCGGAAACATCAGGACGGCAATGTTTCAGGGTTTGGGTTTGGCGTTCAAAACGGGCGGTGTGGGCGCGGAGGTTTTGCGTCATCGAGTAAGACAGCGTTTGCGCCAGTTTGCTGATTGAAGCGCGCTGATCGTCAAGTTTTTGGCGCGGATGACGGATTTGCCGTGTGAGCCAGTCGAGTTTTTGGCTGGCATCGAAATAGCGTTGTTCCAAAACGGTTTTCAGACGGCCTTGCGCTTGGGCGAGACGGTGTAGCGATTCTTGGCGGTTGGGGCTGACCAATTCTGCCGCGCCGGTCGGTGTCGGTGCGCGCACGTCGGCAACAAAATCGGCAAGCGTGAAATCGGTTTCGTGTCCTACGCCACTGACGACCGGAATCGCGCAGGCTTCGATGGCGCGCACGACCGGCTCTTCATTAAACGCCCACAAGTCTTCAATGCTGCCGCCGCCGCGACAGACAATCAGTACATCGCATTCGGCGCGTTGCGAAGCGGTTTTAATCGCTTGGGCAATTTGCAATTCACTGCCCGTGCCTTGAACGGGTGTCGGATAAACGATAACGGGGATTTCGGGTGCGCGGCGGTTTAAGGTGGTCACGACATCGCGCAAAGCCGCCGCCGCCAGGCTGGTGACGATGCCGATACATTGCGGACGGGCGGGTAATGGTTTTTTGCGTTCCGCTGAAAACGCGCCTTCCGCCTGCAACTGCGCTTTCAATCGTTCATAGGCTTCGTAAAGCTGCCCCAAACCTTTGAGCCGTACTTCGTTTACGGTAATCTGAAATTCTCCACGCGCTTCATAAATGCTGATTTTTCCTGATACTTCGATATGGTCGCCTTCTTTCAAAGGCTTCGCCAAGCGCATAGCCGCGCCCTTAAACATCGCGCAACGCACCTGCGCGCGGCTGTCTTTGAGCGAGAAATAATAATGTCCGCTGGCGGCACGGGTCAGGTTGGATACTTCACCGGCAATCCACAAGCCTGCAAGATGGTCTTCCAGCAAGGCTTTGGCGAGGGCGTTGAGTTCGGATACGGAAATGGAGGAGGGCGCGAAAAGTTCGGACATTGCGAAACAGGAAAAATTTAGGAAAGTTGAATTATAAGGGTTTTAGAGCGATTCGTTGTATTCGTTTTCATGAAACTTGCGCCCTTTGTTTTAATATTATCAAAGCTGCATGTTCAGACGGCCTTGTCTGGGCGGGCTTGTGTTATATTATCGTTTGATTTTCGCCTCAAAAGCCGTGCGTATGCCCAAACTCCACCAAATTATCGAACGCCATTGGCAATCCCCCAATCCGTTTTTGTCTTTGCTGCTGAAACCCTTATCCAAGCTGTTTGCCAAAATTGCGGCGAAACGGCGCGATGATTTTGTTTCAGGCCGTCTGAAAAGCGAAAAATTGCCAGTGCCTGTGGTGGTGGTCGGCAATATCCATGCAGGCGGAACAGGGAAAACGCCGATAGTCGCCGCGCTGGTGTCGGATTTGCAGGAAAAGGGCATTAAGGTCGGCATCATCAGCCGAGGTTACGGGCGCAAGAGCAAGGCGGTTCATGTATTGAATACAGCTAGCAGTGCGGCAGATGCAGGCGACGAGCCTTTATTGCTGTTTCGCCAAACCGGTGCGCCGACGGCGGTAGGTAGCAGCCGCGCAGAAGCAGGCAGGGCATTGCTTGCGGCGCATCCGGAGCTTGAATTGATTGTGACCGACGACGGCTTGCAACATTATGCCTTGCAACGCGATATGGAAATTGCCGTATTCCCGGCGGCAGATACAGGACGTACCAATTTGGATTTACTGCCCAACGGCAGCTTGCGCGAACCTTTGTCTCGGTTGGCTTCCGTTGATGCGGTCGTCGTCAGTGGCGGAAAAGCAGATACGGCATTCAGGCCGTCTGAAAATATGTTTGCCAGCCATATTGAAACAGGGCAGATTTACCGTTTGAATAGGCCGTCTGAAAAATTGGATTTGGCGGGTTTGGGAAATCAAACCGTCGCCGCTGTCGCCGGTATCGCCAAGCCGGAGCGTTTTTTCAATACGTTGCAAAGCCTGAATATCGCTTTGAAACAAACCGTTGCCTTGCCTGATCATGCAGATATTACGGCCGCGGATTTGCCGGACGCAGATGTGGTGATTATCACGGAAAAGGATGCGGTCAAATTTTCAAACGGCCACGACCTGAATCATGTGTGGGTCTTGCCTGTTTATGCGATAATTAAGCCGGACTTGGCGGCGTTTGTATCCGCGAATGTTTCAATCTAAATGCTTATAGATGTTTCACAGATGTTTTAAAGATGGTCTTCAAACTACGCGATAGGAGTAAATCATGAAGTTAAAATATTTGTTGGTCGCTTGTGCAGCTTTATTTGTATCTACTCAAAGTTTAGCTGCCAAACCAAGTGATGAATCTGCAATGAAATGGTTGGAGATTCAAGGGATAAGCAATAATTATAGCGAGAAAGTGCAACGTTCTTTGGAGATGGTGAATAAAGAGGACAATGAGCGCTTGTTAACGATGACGCCCAAAGCTCAAAAAGCGCAGATGAAGGCGGTCATCAGCCGTTATATGAAAAACATGCAAGATGATTTGAGCCGCCCTGAGTTGAAAAAACAATGGTTGGATGAAGAAAAGCGTGCCGTACAGAAAGTATTTACACAAGAAGAAGTCGATGTGCTCAACCGCTTTTTCTCTTCCCCTCGGGGCAAGGGTATTTTGAAAAAAGTCAATCATCTCAGACAGCATGGCGGAGATATTGATAATGTGCTGAGCCAAGCAGACGTGGACAGCATGGCAAAATTGTTTGAGCATGGGGCCGGTAAGTCTGCATTTGAAAAGATGGAACGTTTCGATAAATTGAATGATGAGATTGTTAAAAAGACAATGAGCAACAACTATATCAACGCAAGCAGGAAATATACGCCCGCTTTTGAGGCGCAAACGCGTGATATTTTGTGTAAGGGCAATAAACATTCTTCGGAATGTGCCAAATAATGTGCAGGCCGTCTGAAAATATTGATATTTATACTGTCCGAATCATCTCAGATGGCCTTGATATAACTACCGAAAGTAACCCCATGGAAAAAAAATTCTTAGACATCCTCGTTTGTCCTGTAACCAAAGGCAAACTCGAATACCATCAAGACAAACAGGAATTGTGGAGCCGTCAGGCGAAGTTGGCTTATCCGATTCGTGACGGCATCCCTTATATGTTGGAAAACGAAGCGCGCCCGTTGAGCGAAGAGGAACTGAAGGCATGACCGAATTTGTCGTATTGATTCCGGCGCGGTTGGATTCTTCACGTCTGCCGGGTAAGGCTTTGGCCGATATT
>NZ_JBQCTZ010000179.1:0-6928 GCF_051963715.1 Neisseria sp. P0001.S005
TTTTCGTGCGTGAAGCCTACGTCGTCATTTTGGAAAAAGAACGTGTTTAAACTCGGCGTCTATGCCTGTCTCGGATTATTCGGAAGATTGGAGCTATGACAATCAACGATTTTTGGAACATCATTGATCAAGCACGTCCTGAATCTCGCAATATTGGGGAATTCAACCAAAACTTGAATCGGTTATTGGAATCTTTACCAGATGAGGATTTATTATATTTCGATTATTTCTTTAAGATGTACGAATGCACAATTATTGCTAGTCCCAATAGATTAATTTGGTCTGCGCTATCTTTGGTGTACGGTGGTAAGCATAAATATAATACTTATGGCTTTGCGGCTTGGCTAATTTTGCAAGGTCAAAGCAACTATCTTGCCGTTTTACACGATGCCGATCGGCTGGCTGATACCGAAGCCACTCTAAACTATTGCAGTGGTAACTTGAAAGGACATGAGCATGAGTTTCCTGAACAACGTTACTTGGCAGGCAGAATATACCGCAAGAGAAACCGTATCGGTATTCGCGCATTCGAAAAAACTACCAAAGAATTTGCCCAAAAAGCCAACACAGAATGGCAAAAAATCGAACAGCAAGAATTAAACTCTCCCACCTTTCAGTCCAATAGAAATTGGACACTGGAAGATCTTGCCGTGATACTACCCAATACCTATCAAAAATATATATGTGTATGAATGTACAATTAAATACATATCCGAAAAGAAAATGAAAGACGACGGATTTATCAACTGATACCGCTTTAAAAACACCCTATTTTGAAAACTTAACGCAACATCCTTGTTTAATAGACAAGGCCGTCTGAAATGTAAGTTTCAGACGGCCTGATTACCTTCCTCAAAGCTAACAAATACCATGAAATTCTTTTCCCACTTTTATCTTGAAAACCATATGTATTTCAACGACTACTTGAAATACATCCTGATTTTCGCCGCCCTCGTCATCCTCCTGCTCGCCGTATCGCAATACCTGCGCCACCGCATGGACACCAAATACCGCGACCTGAGCATAATTGCGCTGTTGCTGCTCATCCTCATCTGCGGCACGCAATATCTTTCATACAGCGAGCGTCAAAACTTTGCCGCCGATACTTCGCGCATGGTGGGTTTTCTCAATGCCTTGATTGAAAACCAAAAAGTTGAAAAACAAGACATCATCGTCAACAGCACGCGCCTGTTCAACGGCATGATTATCGGCATTAAAAACCAATACTACGAAGTCCATTTCAATCAAGACTTCTCCGCCTACACGCTGACGCCCATCAATTTGGTCAACAACAATATCGAACTCATCGATAAAGAATAACAGGATACACACACATGGAAGCATACTCCCTGCTCGCCCTCAAACTGCTGATGGGTATTTTAGGTTTGATTTTGCAAATCAACCTCTTAGGTAAAGGCAACCTCGCGCCGACCTCCGCCATGGACCAAGTGCAAAACTATGTACTCGGCGGCATCATCGGTGGCGTGATTTACAGCGACAGCGTCGGCCTGTTGCAATTTTTCCTCGTGCTGATTTTGTGGACTCTGTTGGTCTTGAGCCTGAAATTCATCAAAAACCACAACCGCTGGGTCAAATCCATCATTGACGGCAAATCCGTCTGGGTTATCGTCAACGGCAAAATCCAAACCGATGAATGCATGAAAAACGGCATCAGCGCACACGACCTCATGTTCAAACTCCGCGCCGCCGGCATCTACGAAATCTCTGCCGTCAAACGTGCCGTGATGGAACAAAACGGCCAGCTCGCCGTCATTAAGTACGGCGACGAAAGCCTGCGCTATCCACTGATTACAGACGGCCAAGTTGACCCCGACATCCTCGAAATCATTAAGCGTGATGAAGAATGGCTGCAACAGGAACTTGACCGCCTCCACCTTGAAGCCTCGCAAGTCTATATCGGCGAATACATAGACGGAAAATTGGTGGCACACCGTTATCCTTCTTGATTTGAAAATAGCAGGCCGTCTGAAACCTTGATTTCAGACGGCCTTTTTGTATTCAGCCCAAACACTGATTTTTTAATCACGATATTCAAACCTTGCACCCAAAAATTGAGCCAGCGCAGAGACGTGGGAATGTCGGGGATCTTTGACGGCGGTCAGCAACAGGATATTGCCGTGCTGTTTTTCCAAATCCAGCAGCCGCTTGATGGCGGCCTGCTCGGTATCGCCTTGCAGCTCTTCATGATAACGGCTGACAAAACTGTCAAAATTCTCAGTCGGATTTTCGTGATACCAGCGACGCAGGTTTGCACTGGGTGTAATGTCTTTCAGCCAAAGCGCAGTGGCAAAAACCTCTTTGCGGACGCCGCGCGGATAGAGGCGGTCGATAAAGACGGCGGTTTGTTTAGAATCGGGTTGATAGGCGTAAATGCGCTGTACGGTAAACATTTTTTCTCGTCTCCAATGGATTCAGGCCGTCTGAAAATTCAGACGGCCTGATGTTTTTTAGGTTTAGAACAGTTTTTTGACTTCTGCTTCGATATCGTCGGCACGCATAAAGGTTTCGCCGATCAGGAAAGTATGCACGCCGTGGCCGCGCATGAAATCGACGTCTTCTTTGTTGCGGATGCCACTTTCGGTTACAACGGTTTTGCCGTTTAATTCAGGCAAGAGGTCGAGGGTTTGTTGCAGGGTTACTTCAAACGTACGCAGGTTGCGGTTGTTGACGCCCCACAACGGCGTGGTCATGTTGCGGCATTTTTCCAGCTCGGACGCATCGTGCAATTCCAACAATACAGTCATGCCCAATTCGTGGGCAACGGCTTCAAAACGCTCAAGCTGCTCTGCTTCCAATGCGGCGGCAATCAGAAGAACTGCATCTGCACCCCACGCGCGCGCCTGATAGATTTGGTATTCGTCGATGATAAAGTCTTTACGCAAGACCGGCAGCGCCACGGCCGCACGCGCCTGTTTCAAATACTCGGGCGAGCCTTGGAAGTAAGGTTCGTCCGTCAACACGGACAAGCAGGCCGCTCCGGCTTTTTCATAGGCAGCGGCGATTTCAGCAGGATGAAAATCAGGACGGATCAGGCCTTTGCTCGGGCTGGCTTTTTTGACTTCGGCAATAATGGCTGGCAGATTCTGCGCGTGTTTTTCACGGATCGAGCCGATAAAGCTGCGAACCGGCGCAGCAGCCTGCGCTTGGGCTTTGATGTCTTCCAAGGAAACGGCGGCTTTTTGGGCGGCTACTTCTTCTGCTTTGGTGGCAAGGATTTTGTTGAGAATATCGGTCATGGCGTTTTTCTATTGGGGCTGATTTTCGGGTTTGAATCGTACAACATGCTGTTGCAGATTAGATTTCAGACGGCCTGAATGCCGTTATTTTAATGGTTTGAAAAAAGGCGGGCAAGAATGCCCGCCTTTGTGTCTGCTTCAATTTAGTGATGAATGCCCAAAACGGTCGCGTTGTAGCTAATGATTTCGTCCGCCAAAGTCGGATTGTCGTTCAGCTTGATACCGTAGCCGGGCACCAATTCTTTCAGACGGCCTGACCATGATTCGGCATGACCTGGGAAGCATTGGTTGATCAGCTTAATCATCAAAGGTACGGCGGTTGATGCACCTGGGGACGCGCCCAGCAATGCGGCCAGCGAGCCGTCGGCATGGGCGACGATTTCGGTACCGAATTGGAGTACACCGCCTTTTTTCGGGTCTTTTTTAATGATTTGTACGCGTTGACCGGCGGTAATCAGTTCCCAATCGTCAGGATTGGCTTCCGGATAATACTCTAAGAGCGAAGTGAAGCGTTCTTCTTTGGTTTTACGCAATTCACCCAAGAGGTATTTGGTCAGCGGCATATTAGCCCAACCGGCGCGGAGCATAGGATAGAGGTTGTCCATGTGGATAGACATCGGCAAATCCATGAGCGAGCCTTGTTTGAGGAAGTTGGGACGGAAGCCTGCATACGGGCCGAACATCAAATGGCGTTGGCCGTCCACGTTGCGGGTATCCAAATGCGGAACGGACATAGGGGGCGCGCCGACGGAGGCTTGGCCGTACACTTTGGCGTTGTGTTGCGCGGCCGTTTCGGGATTGCTGTTGCGGAAGAAGAGGCCGGAAACAGGGAAGCCGCCGTAGCCTTTGCCTTCGGGGATACCGGATTTTTGCAGCAGGGTCAGTGCGCCGCCGCCTGCGCCGAGGAAGACGAAACGGGTGCGGAGTGTCAACGGGTCGTCATCGTCTTTGGTGCTGCTGGTTTTCAGCACCCATGCGCCGTCCGATTCGCGGTTGAGGTCGTCGACATGACGGTTGAATTTGATTTTTACGCCTTTGTCGCTCAAGTATTTGACCATCTGGCGGGTCAGGCTGCCGAAATCGACGTCTGTGCCTTCGGCGGAGTAGTTGGCGGCAATGGATTGGTTTTCATCACGGCCGTTGACAACCAGCGGCGCCCATTCGGCAATTTTGGCGCGGTCGGTAGAAAACTCCATTTTTTCAAAGAGTTTTTGGTTTTTGAACACGTCGAAACGTTTTTGCAGATAACTGCAATGGTCGGCGTTCATCACCAGCGACATATGGGGAACGGAATTGATGAAAGTGCGGTCGGTCAGTTTGCCTTCTTCGACCAAAGTCGCCCAAAATTGGCGGCTGATATGGAATTGTTCGGCAATATTGAGGGCACGGGTCGGATCGATCGTGCCGTCGGCAGTCAGGGGCGCATAGTTCAATTCACACAGCGCAGAGTGTCCCGTACCGGCATTATTCCATGCATTTGATGATTCCAACGCTACATCTTCCAAGCGTTCGATCAGGGTGATTTCCCAAGATGGTTCGAGTTCTTTGAGCAATACGCCCAAAGTGGCGCTCATAATGCCGCCGCCTACTAATACGACATCGGTTGCTTCAGCCATGGTTTTACTCCTACTAAAGTCAGGCATGGTTTGCCTTGTGGTTATCTATCATTATAAACAACTGATTTCATAGGAATTATTTTGTATTTTTGTTGTGTGTGAAACTTTTGTTGCCTGCTGAGTTTCCGAGCGTAAATGGCGGGAGGCAGTTTCGGTTTGGGTTCCAGATTTCAGGTCTTTATAATATGTTATTGAGAATTTAGTAGATTTTACGGAGAAATGCAAAGATTTTCTGTTCGGTTCATATAAAAATAAGAGATTAGGCCGTCTGAAAACGTTTTCTTAACCTTTATCCGCCAACGTTTGCTAAGAAAAAAGAATTTTTCATTTCTTTTTTAATTGACCGTTTTTGTCAGCAATTTCAGCGCTAACAAACGTGAATCAACCGCCAATCTGCTATCATTTCGACTTATCCCACAACAAGGCAAACCGCCATGTATCTGACACAAGAAAAACCCTACCGCCCCCTATTGGTCGCACTGATGTTCCTCACCCTGCCGCTGGCGATGATATTGCACAATATCGTGCAAATCGCCTTTTCAGACGGCCAAGGCCTGCTGATAACGGTCAAAGACGGCACATGGGCATGGCAAAGCGGTTGGCAGGACTCCGTTGCATGGTTCGTCTGCGGCATGTTTGCCTTCCTCAACCTGCCGATTGCCGGCGGACTGACCAAGCTGGCGTATAAAAAAATGATGCGCCGGCATTCGCGTTACGCCATCTTCCTTGCCGGGGTCGCAGCGTGTGCCTCGGCGGCGGCAGGATTGATTTTTGAAGCCATCTTAGGCAATGCCGCATTGGCCGGTATGCGCGGGCAAGGCGTGTTCTACTACACACTCTCCGTATGGATCATCGCCATGCTGACCCTGCCCAAACAGCTCACGCGCGCACCGGAGCAGCCCATCGTCTTTCACAAGATGAAACGTTGATTCAACAGGCGCAAACATTTTCAGACGGCATGCTTTCCGTTACCATTACATCCAACGCGTTTTAACCAATAAGGAATAACAAATGAATCAGGCGCAACAGCTCCGCGACGGCATACAGGCACTGGGTTTGGACATCGACGAAGCCAAACAGGCCAAACTTCTAGACTATGCCGCCCTGCTGCAAAAGTGGAACAAAACCTACAACCTGACCGCCCTGCGCGATCCCGCCCAAACCGTCAGCCATCACCTGCTCGACAGCCTGACCCTCTTGCCCTATATCGAACACGCCCAAACCATGCTCGACGTCGGCTCCGGCGGCGGACAGCCCGGCATACCCACCGCCATCTGCCGCCCCGACCTCGACATTACCCTCCTCGATGCCAACACCAAAAAAACCGCCTTTCTGCAACAAGCCGTCATCGAACTCGGCCTTAAAAACGTCCGCGTCATCAGCGGCCGCGTAGAAGCCGCCGCCGACTGCCGTGCCGACGTCATCACCAGCCGCGCCTTTGCCGAACTCGCCGACTTCGTCAACTGGACCGAGCACCTCCTCAAAGACGGCGGCTACTGGGCGGCCATGAAAGGCATATACCCGCAAGAAGAAATCGACAAACTGCCCGAAAGCGTCGCCGTCGAAAAAGTCGAAGCATTGCACGTCCCCCAACTCAATGCCGAACGCCATATCGTCATTATCCGCAAAAAGGCCGTCTGAAAACAACCCAAGCATACCGAATAACGGTACAATCCAGCCATCCACACTTAACACGACAGCAAAGCACATGAGCGCACAAATCCTCGCCGTCGCCAACCAAAAAGGCGGAGTCGGCAAAACCACCACCACCGTCAACCTAGCCGCCTCCCTGGCCTCCAAAGGCCGCCGCGTCCTCGTCGTCGACCTCGACCCCCAAGGCAACGCCACCACAGGCAGCGGCATCAACAAAGCCACCATCGAAAACGGCGTTTACCAAGTCGTCCTCGGCGAAACCGACATCCCCAACGCCGTCGCCCGCAGCAAAGAAGGCGGCTACGACGTATTGGGCGCCAACCGCACACTGGCCGGCGCAGAAGTCGAACTCGTCCAAGAAATCGCACGCGAAATCCGCCTCAAAAACGCCCTGCAGCTCGT
>NZ_JBQCTZ010000180.1:0-6905 GCF_051963715.1 Neisseria sp. P0001.S005
ATGCCTTCTGAAACGGAAGTTTTTATAATGAATTTTTTACTCCGGCTCGCAGCAGTTTGGACTTCGGTCGCCATGCTAGCGAGCGTCAATTTTTCTTACGCCGATGATTTGGAAAACCTGATTACCACCCGTCAGCATGTTTTAAACCAATTCAACGACAACGCCAACGTTTACGGCAATACGCGTCAGGCAACCCCTGTCCACCCCGTCAATACACACCCCGCTCCAAGCAACAATACGCGCGCACCTTCAGGCAATGCAGACGAATTGATCGGCAGCGCCATGGGCTTGCTCGGCGTAGCCTACCGCTACGGCGGCACATCGGCTTCTACCGGCTTTGACTGCAGCGGCTTTATGCAACACATCTTTAAACGCGCCATGGGTATAAACCTGCCGCGCACCTCTGCCGAACAGGCACAAATGGGCGTTGCCGTGAGCCGTTCAGAATTGCAGCCGGGCGACATGGTCTTTTTCCACACCATGGGTCCCGGCCGTATTTCCCACGTCGGCCTTTACATCGGCAACAACAATTTCATTCATGCGCCGAGAACGGGCAAACGTATCGAAATTACCAGCCTCGGCCACAAATATTGGAGCGCGAAATACGCCTTCGGCCGCCGCGTGAAGAAAAACGATCCATCCCGTTTCTTGAATTGAGGTGCATGATGGCAATGCCGCAAATGCCCAAATGGTATGACGATGACGGTCAGATTGTTTCCTGCACCGAAAAAGTCAAAGTCATGACCGAAAACTTGAACGAACTGTACCAAATAGCGCAGGACGCATTTGAAGACGCGCTGCTGATGGGTTGTTCCGAAAAACAGCTACGCGAATACTTCCGCGACTTAATGGCCGGACTGGAAAACCCTTATCAAAAAAACGGTTAGTTATTCGATCCATACAAAAAAGGCCGTCTGAAAGTTTTTCAGACGGCCTTTTCTTATTGGCCAGACCCCTACCCTATTGCTAACATTCCACCACGCGCACGGATACTGGGACGGCTTTTTTCTGCAAGGTAATGGCCAGGCCTGCGAGTGAGGTTTCTTTGTAGGTTGCCTTCATATCGCGGCCGGTTTGCAACATGGTTTGAATCACTTCATCAAGTGAGACTTTTTTGTCTGTGCCGTCTTCCAAAAGCGCAAGGGTAGCGAGCTTGAGGGCTTTTTCGGCGGCGATGCCGTTGCGCTCGATACAGGGGATTTGCACCAAGCCGCCGACCGGGTCACAGGTCAGGCCTAAGTGGTGTTCCATGGCCATTTCGGCGGCGTTTTCCACTTGTTTCGGTGTACCGCCGATAACTTCGGCGTATGCGCCAGCCGCCATGGAACACGCCACGCCGACTTCACCTTGGCAGCCTACATCCGCGCCGGAAATCGACGCGTTGGTTTTATACAAAATACCGATGGCACCGGCAGTCAGCAGGAAATCTTCGACACGCGATTGGTTGGCGTGCGGATTAAATTTGCGGAAATAGTGCAAGACGGCAGGAATGATGCCTGCCGCGCCGTTGGTGGGTGCAGTTACAACACGGCCGCCGGCGGCGTTTTCTTCATTAACCGCCATGGCGTACACCATCGGCCAAAGTTGGGTATTGACGATTTCGCTCTCACGCAGGACTTTGAGTTTGGCCGCCAACTGTGGCGCGCGGCGGCGGACGTTCAAGCCGCCCGGCAGCTGCCCTTCCGCACCCAAGCCGCGCTTGATGCAGTTTTCCATCACATCGGCCACGTCAGCCACACGGCGGCGTACTTCCGCTTCATCACAACCTGCCAACGCCGCTTCATTGGCCAACACGACTTCGGAAATATTCAACTGGTTCAGACGGCATTGTGCCAGCAGCTCGTCGCAGTTTTTGTAAGGATATGGCACGTCTGAATTTTCCTGCGCTTCTTGTGCAAACCCTTCGTCTGTTACGATAAAACCGCCGCCGACCGAATAATAGATCTGCTCTTTCAGCTTCTGGCCGTCTGAATTGTAGGCGATAAAGTTCAAACCGTTCGGATGTTTGGGCAACACTTTGTCGCCGCGGATATCCAAATCTTTTTCAGGATTGAATGCCATTTCACGGCCGTTGAGTTTTAAAACGTGCTGCGTGCGGATGCGTTCCAAGCGTTGGGGGATGTCTGCAAGCGGAATATCGTGCGGCAGGTTGCCTTCCAAACCAAGCAATAATGCGTCGAATGTGCCGTGTCCGATGCCGGTCAAGGCAAGCGAGCCGTACACTTCAATGACAATGCGCGCCACTTGCGTATCCAAGTTTTCGGCATGCAGCAAATCGGCAAAAGCGGCCGCAGCCTTCATCGGGCCGACGGTATGCGAGCTGGACGGGCCGATACCGATTTTAAAAATATCGAAAATACTGATCATGGGGTTTTCCCTTATAGTCTGAAAAGGCCGTCTGAAGATTTCAGACGGCCTGTTGTTTGTAAAGCTTAAACAGTCTCTATCCAACCGCCAATGCGTTTTTCAACGGCTTCGGCATTCAGCCCCAAATCGGCTAAAAGTTTTTTCGGGTCGCCGTGTTCGGTAACTTTATCTTCTACACCCAACAGCAACACCGGTTTGCAGATGCCGTGTTTCGCCAACACTTCCAACACTGCGCTGCCTGCGCCGCCTTGTTCGGCGTTTTCTTCGGCGGTAACGATGTAATCGTGGCTTCGGGCAAGACGGACGATCAGCTCTTCATCTATCGGTTTGACAAAGCGCATATCGGCAACAGTGGCGTTCAGCTTGTCGGCGGCGGTCAATGATGGGGCAACCATGCTGCCAAAGGCAATAACGGCAATTTTCTCGCCTTCGCGACGGATGATGCCTTTGCCGATTTCAACGGTTTCCAGGCCGTCTGAAACGGTTGCACCCGTGCCTGTACCGCGCGGATAACGGACGGCAGATGGAGAGTTTGTCTGATAGCAGGTTGAGAGCAGCAGGCGACATTCGTTTTCGTCGCTTGGTGCAGCAATAATCATGTTCGGCACGCAACGCAAAAAGCTCAAATCGTACAAACCGGCATGGGTCGGGCCGTCTGCACCGACAATACCTGCACGGTCGATAGCAAACAAAACAGGCAGGTTTTGCAAGGCAACGTCGTGTACCAACTGGTCGTAAGCGCGTTGCAGGAAAGTGGAATAAATCGCCACGACAGGCTTGATGCCTTCGCATGCCAAACCGCCGGCAAAGGTAACGGCGTGTTGCTCGGCGATGCCGACGTCGAAATAGCGGTCGGGGAATTGCTGTTCAAACTCAACCAAGCCGCTGCCCTCGCGCATGGCAGGCGTGATGGCAACCAAACGCTCGTCCGCCGCCGCTTGGTCGCACAGCCATTGACCGAACACTTGCGTATAAGTCGGTTTGGCCGCGGCAGGTTTGACTTCCGGAGCAGGTACTTCGCTCGGCAGCTTGGCGACGGCGTGATATTTGACGGGGTCGTTTTCGGCTAGTTTGTAACCGTTGCCTTTTTTGGTGATGACGTGCAGCAGTTGCGGGCCTTTGCGGCCGCGCAAATCTTTTAATACGTCCACCAGATTTTCAACGTTGTGGCCGTCCACCGGGCCGGTATAACGGAAACCGAAGTTTTCAAACAAAGACAGCGATTGTTTGGCGTGTTCCGCTTCGCCTGCCAAGGTTTTGATTTTATTTTCGACTTTTTGGGCAAGCTCCATCGCACCGGGCAATTTATCCAATACTTTGCTCGATTGGGCTTTGATGGTGCTCAACAGGCCGTGCATATCGCGCACGACGTTGCTGGCGAGGTATTTCGGCAACGCGCCGACATTGGGGGAAATCGACATTTCGTTGTCGTTGAGGATGACCAGCAAATCGACATCCATATCGCCTGCGCAGTTCAGGGCTTCAAACGCCTGACCTGCCGTCATGGCTCCGTCGCCGATGATGGCGACGCTGCGGCGGTTGTTGCCCAACTGCTTGTCCGCAACGGCCATGCCTAAAGCCGCGCCGATGGATGTAGAAGAATGCCCCACGCCGAATGCGTCGTATTCCGACTCACTGCGTTTCGGAAAACCCGCCAAACCACCGTATTGGCGCATGGTGTGCATTTGATTCTTGCGGCCGGTGAGGATTTTGTGCGGATAGCTTTGATGGCCGACATCCCAAACCAAATGGTCTTCGGGCGTGTCGTACACATAATGCAGTGCCACCGTCAGCTCGACCGCGCCCAAGTTACTGGCGAAATGGCCGCCCGTCTTACCGACGGAATCCAACAGAAATTCGCGCAATTCGGCGGCAACTTGCGGCAGCTGTTTTTTCTCCAGACGGCGCAAATCCTGAGGCGTATCGATAATATCGAGCAAAGGGCTTGGGTTCATGATTTTTGGCGGTGAATTTTTGTGTAACGGACGATTATATCAAGAGATTGCACAACTTGTTACAAATGCTTTCAGACGGCCCGAACCTTTATCCTTTATAATACTGCCAACTAAAAACACAAGGCCGTCTGAAATGACCCAAAACGCAAACAATCTCTGCTGGCTCGATATGGAAATGACCGGCCTCAACCCGGAACATGACCGCATTATCGAAGTCGCCATGATCATTACCGACTCCGATTTGAACGTACTGGCGCAATCGGACGTTTACGTCATCCATCAAAGCGACGAGTTGCTCGACGGCATGGACGAGTGGAACACCGCCACCCACGGCCGTACCGGCCTGACCCAACGCGTGCGCGAATCCAAACTGACCGAAGCCGAAGTCGAGCAAAACCTGTTGGACTTCATGTCCGCATGGATACCCGAAAAATCCACGCCCATGTGCGGCAACTCCATCCATCAAGACCGCCGCTTCATGGTCAAATACATGCCGCGTTTGGAAGCCTATTTCCACTACCGCAACTTAGACGTATCCACGCTGAAAGAATTGGCCAAACGCTGGAATCCGGCCGTCGCCAAAAGCGTGATCAAACGCGGTTCGCACAAGGCATTGGACGACATCCTCGAAAGCATCGAAGAAATGCGCCATTATCGCGAGCATTTCCTCAAACTCCCTTCCGAACAATAATCCCAAGGCCGTCTGAAACAGGTTTTACACTGTTCAGACGGCCTCATCGGCTTCCTTCATCTCATGAAAATCACCAAAATCTTTACCTTCGATTCCTCGCATATGCTCGACGGGCATGACGGCAAATGCCAAAACCTGCACGGCCACACCTACAAACTTGAAATCACCGTCTCCGCGCCCGTTATCCAAGGCGGCGCAAAAGACGGCATGGTGATGGACTTTACCGACCTGAAAGCCATCGTCAAACAACACATTACCGACCCGTTCGACCATGCCTTCATCTATCACGGCAACAACGAACGCGAAAGCCAAATCGCCGCGCTTTTGGAAGGCTGGAACATGAAAACCCTGCGCCTGCCCTGCCGCACCACCGCCGAAAACATGAGCGTAGAAATGTATGGCCGTCTGAAAAACGCCGGTGTCAAAGTGTGCAGCGTGAAATTATGGGAAACGCCGACTTCGTGTGCGGAATATGAAGGTGAATAAACTGCCATCCTGTATTTTTCAGACGGCCTGCTCCCCAAACACACCCATCCGCTAAACATCAAAAGGAATCTTCATGAAACTCCTCTCCACCCTCCTCGTTCTCTTCGTCGCTGTCGAACATTTCTACATCGCCTGGCTCGAAATGACGCAAATCCCAAGCGAAAAAGCGTCGGAACTGTTCAACATGCCTTACGAATTTATGGAACAAAAACGCGTGCAAACCCTGTTTTCCAACCAAGGCCTGTACAACGGCTTCCTCGCCATCGGCTTAGTATGGGCGCGCTTTGCCGCACCCGACAACGCCGTTTACGGCGCGACGATTCTGTTCCTCGGCTTCGTCCTCATTGCCGCCGCATGGGGCGCGTTTTCATCCGGCAACAAAGGCATTTTGCTCAAACAAGGCTTGCCGGCATTTTTGGCCGCCGCAGCCGTCATTACAGCTTAAACACACCAGCCATTCTTTCCCCTCAACCTAACAGAAAGAATGGCTGCCTCAACCGATTTCTCAAAACGCTTTACCACAACAATTAAATCCCGCACACCCGACATTCATGACCATTCAAATCACACCAAACAATCCCCAATACCGCATTGTCGAAATCTTTGAAAGCCTGCAAGGCGAAGGCTGGAATACAGGCATGCCCTCCGTTTTCATCCGTTTGGGCAAATGCAATCTCGCGTGCAGCTGGTGCGATACCGACTACCTCAAATTCGGCATGATGAGCCTATCCGATATTTTAGGCCGTCTGAAAACCTACACGGCGCGCAACATCATCATTACCGGCGGCGAACCCACCATCCAACCGCATTTGGATACCCTGCTCAATGCACTCAAAGCCGAAGGCTATTTTCTGTGTATCGAAACCAACGGCCTCAACACCGCGCCGCCGCAAATCGACTACGTTGCCACCAGCCCTAAAGCCTGCTATGCCGCCAAATATGAATCTAGTTGCATCGAGAAAGCCGACGAAGTGCGTATTGTTGCCGACGGCGATGTCGTTGCGTTTTGCCAAGAGATGGAACGCAAAATCCGCGCCCAACATTACTACCTCTCGCCTTGCGAACAAGACGGTGTGATGAATATCTACGACACCATCCGCCAAATCGGCGTATTAAACAGCCGATCCGACTCCCCCGTCCATTGGCAACTGAGCGTACAGACGCATAAATGGGCAGGAATAGAATAATTCGTTTGAAATCAATTAAAAACAAATCCTTTACAAAATATTGAATGTAAATACCATTCGATATTCGACCAAATGCACTACTGGCAATGCTCTCAGGCCGTCTGAAAACCCAATTTCAGACGGCCTTTTTTGTTACAAACCTCTTGACCGATTACATAAGATTACGTAAAGTGTGCAACAGTTTTCATAAATTGGTAAAACCAATTTACCTGATAACTG
>NZ_JBQCTZ010000181.1:0-6861 GCF_051963715.1 Neisseria sp. P0001.S005
GCGCACTCGCTTGCCGGTGCCATCATCGATCCGATTTCTTTGAATGAGCTGATTCCTGATTGGAAAGAAAAAGGCGCGCCGCTGACACGCACAGTGACGAAGGACAGGGTTGTGTTCCTGACCGCGAAAAAAGCGTTCAACCTGCCGATTACTCCTAATTTCGACAACCATGCAAACTACATCGCCAGCTTGGGCGAAGTTGTCCGCTGGCTGGCAGAGCAGGCGGAAAATTTGGGCGTAGAAATTTATCCGGGCTTTGCCGCTGCCGAAGTGCTTTATCACGAAGACGGTTCGGTCAAAGGCATTGCGACCGGTAATATGGGTGTGGGCAAAGACGGCGAACCGACCGATTCATTCCAGCCCGGCATGGAGCTTTGGGCGCAGCAAACCATATTTGCCGAAGGCTGTCGCGGCTCGCTTTCCAAGCAAGTCATTGAACAATTCAAGCTCGACCAAAACAGCGAGCCGCAAACTTACGGCTTGGGCATTAAAGAAATTTGGGAAGTGCCGTCTGAAAAACATCAGCCCGGTTTGGTCATGCACAGCGCAGGCTGGCCGTTGGACAGCAAAACCTACGGCGGCTCGTTTATTTATCACTTTGACGAGAACAAAGTCGCTGTCGGCTTTGTGGTCGGCTTGGATTATCAAAACCCTTATTTGTCGCCGTTTGAAGAGTTCCAACGTTTCAAAACCCATCCTGAAATCCGCAAAACCTTTGAAGGTGGCCGTCGTATCGCTTATGGTGCGCGTTCGCTGATTGAAGGCGGTTTGCAAAGCCTGCCGAAACTCTCGTTCAAAGGCGGCGTTTTGGTCGGTGATGCCGCAGGTTTCCTGAATATGCCGCGCATCAAAGGCATCCATACGGCCATGAAATCCGCCATGCTTGCCGCAGAAGCCGTATTTCCTTTGTTGGAAAACCTCGAAGAAGTGGAAAGCTTCGACAGCGGCAAAGAGGCCACCGATTATCAGCAACGCTTTGAACAAAGTTGGCTGTATCAAGAGCTTTACGCCGCGCGCAATGTCCGTCCGTCATTCAAATGGGGCGTTTACCTCGGCTCCGTCTATACCGGTATCGACCAGATGATTTTCAGAGGCAAAGCCCCGTGGACTTTGAAACATCACGGCAAAGACAACGAGCAGCTCAAAAAAGCCGCTGAATGCAAGCCGATTGACTATCCGAAGCCCGACGGCGTTTTGACCTTCGACCGTTTGAGCAGCGTTTTCCTTGCCAACCTTGCGCACGAAGAAAACCAGCCCGACCATTTGGTGCTGAAAAATCCGCAGGTCATGATAGATGTAAACTACAAAGAATACGCCTCGCCCGAAACCCGCTATTGTCCGGCCGGCGTATATGAAATCGTCGAAGAAAACGGCAACCCGCGCCTGCAAATCAACGCCGCCAACTGCGTTCACTGCAAAACGTGTGACATCAAAGACCCGACGCAAAACATCACTTGGATTTGTCCCGAAGGCGCGAGCGGACCGAATTACGGCGGAATGTAATTTACTGTTTTGAAGTCAAAACCTAAAGGCCGTCTGAAAAGTTTCAGACGGCCTCTATCCTATTATTTCATCAATGGAAGCATTATGAACACGCACATTTGGCAGGCAGGCCGATTTGAAATCGCCTTAGACAAACCAAAAATCATGGGCATCGTCAATCTGACCCCCGATTCATTTTCCGATGGCGGCACCTATTCGCAAAATGTCCAAATAGCATTGGCACATGCCGAGCAGCTGCTGAAAGACGGTGCGGATATTCTCGATATCGGCGGCGAATCTACCCGCCCGGGTTCGGATGATGTTTCTCTTGAAGAAGAATGGGCCAGGGTGCAGCCGGTTTTAGCGGAAGTCGCCAAGTGGAATGTTCCCGTCAGCTTGGACACGCGCCGCACGGTGATCATGGAAAAAGCCTTGGCGCAAGGCGGCGTCGATATTATCAACGATGTTGCCGCATTGAGTAATGAAGGTGCAGTCGCATTGCTGGCGCAACAGCCGAAGACGGGCGTGTGTCTCATGCACATGCAGGGTTTGCCCAAAACCATGCAGCTGAATCCGCAATATCAAGATGTCGTCGAAGAAGTCGCGCGTTATTTAAAAGCACGCGCGACAGAATGCGTTCAAGCAGGCATTGCCCCTGAACGCATTACGCTAGACCCCGGCTTCGGTTTCGGCAAAAACCTGCAACACAACATCACCCTGATAAAACATTTGCCTGAATTGATGGACGCAACCGGATTCCCCCTTCTGATCGGCGTATCGCGCAAACGTATGATTGGCGAGCTGACAGGCGAACAAGATGCTGCCAAACGCGTACACGGCAGCGTCGCAGCCGCTTTGGCCACAGTGGCTAGAGGCGCGCAAATCATCCGTGTTCACGATGTCAAAGCAACATCGGACGCTTTGAAAGTTTGGGAAGCATTGGGCGTATCGGCATAATGCCCGAATAGAAAACCAACAGGCCGTCTGAAACATTTGCCCGGCATCTTGAACAAGCAACAAGTTATGCTATAATCCGCTTCTACTCTTGACGGGTCTGTAGCTCAGGGGTTAGAGCAGGGGACTCATAATCCCTTGGTCGTGGGTTCGAAACCCACCGGACCCACCAAATATTAAAAATGCCCGAGGCTTTTGGCTTCGGGCATTTTTGTATTTATTGGTTTGTGAAGGGTTGGAATATAATGTGAACAACAGCATAAAAATCAACCTATAAAATGGATACAAAAGGTTAAAGCACATTTAGGTAATGCTTTTTTAGGCCGAAATGGGCTTATCACATTGACATCTTTATAGTTGTTGAGGGTAAATTTGATTTTGATTATCAGCCGCCTGAGCCGGGATTGGTATATAACGTTCCCAATTTTGTATTGGAAAAAGACCGTTACGTTGATTGGGAAGATACTTGGCGTACTTTTTAATTAGGAAATAAGTAAATGGCGAGCAGTTACTTTTTGCTTGCTCTGGTCGATATCTTTCTATTATTTTAAAATTAACAATGCTGTTTGAAAATCTTAATTTCAGACGGCATTTTTTATTTTTCCGAGTAATACCACCCTCTATATTGAGAGGCTGATGATTATTTTGATATAGCCGGACTGTTTTTCAGACGGCCTGAAGACTTAATCAACCATTCTGCGTATTTCGTTGATCGGGATACGCGGGGTATAGAGTATGTCGTAGGTTGGTTTGTCCAAAAGATCTTGCAGGGAGTATTGATCTAAATGGTTGAAGAAGGCTTTGATGGCGCCGGTAATGATGCCGGTCAGTCGGCAGGATGGGGTAATGAGGCATTCGTTGTTATCGCCCATGCATTCGACAACCTGCATCGGCTCAAGATGGCGGACGACTGCGCCGATGTTGATTTTTTCTGGAACATCCGCCAAGCGCAAACCGCCACCTTTGCCGCGCACGCTGACCAGAAATCCGCCTTTGACTAATGAGGTAACCACTTTCATCAAATGGCTTTTGGAAATATTGTAAGTCTCGGCAATGGTGCTGATATTGACGAGGGTGTCATCATTGATGGCGGTATAAACCAATACGCGCAATCCGTAATCGGTATGTTGGGTCAGATACATGGCTGGCTCTTTAGATATTTTTATTATATGTCAAAAGCGTAGTACTTGGAGAGGGGCCGTTTGACTTTATGTGGGGTTGGGTTTCATAATATCTGAAACATTTGAATTAATCCAGTTTGATAGACTGTTGCCATTATAACGAACTTATGAAACCCTTGAAACGCCACCCTGCATTAATAGAACTTTCCCGTGAGCATCATGGCTCGCTGTCGTTGTGCGTCCGTCTCCTGCGTACGCCGGAGCAAAGCCATCAAGCGGAGCTGGATTCTCATTTTGTGGAGCTTGAGCCACATTTTTTGGAGGAGGAAACCATGTTTGCTCCGTATTGGGATAAGGTTGATCCGGCGTTGAGGCAGCGTTTTGAAGGCGATCATGCCAAGTTGCGTGCGATGATGGCTCATCCTGAATATGTGAATGAATCATGGAATAAGGATTTTGCGGTGACTTTGCGCGATCATGCGCGTTTTGAGGAGCGCGAGCTTTTTCCTGCGATTGAACCTTTTTTGCCTTTGCCTGAAAATGTGTAATAGGGAAGGGAATCGATGGCCGTCTGAAAAGTTTCAGACGGCCTCTGTTGCTGTCTTATGATGATATAAAAATTGAAGGAACCACCATGAACGATTTGTTCAAATATCCTGTATGGGCAATGGCCTTCCGCCCGTTTTACTCGTTGGCGGCTTTGTATGGCGCATTGTCTATATTGCTTTGGGGCTTCGGCTATCAGGGTACGCCTGAATTGCCGAGTTTGTATTGGCATGCCCATGAAATGATTTGGGGCTACGCCGGATTGGTTGTCATTGCATTCTTGCTGACCGCGGTGGCAACTTGGACTGGCCAGCCGCCTACACGCGGTAAGGCGTTGGCAGGTTTGACCGCATTTTGGCTGCTTGCACGTTTGTGTGCGTTTATTCCCGGCTGGGGTGCGACGGCAAGCGGCATATTCGGCACGATCTTTTTCTGGTATGGCGCAGTGTGTATGGCTTTGCCGGTAATCCGTTCTCAAAACAAGCGCAACTATGTTGCCGTATTTGCTATTTTTGTTTTGGGCGGTACCCATTTCGCGTTCCATATGAAAATGCAGCCGTTTGATGCCATTGCGCTGATGACCGGTCTGCAATCCGGTTTGATTATGGTGGCCGGTTTTATCGGTTTAATCGGTATGCGGATTATCTCGTTCTTTACGTCCAAACGTTTGAACGTACCGCAAATTCCCAGCCCTCAATGGGTCGCGCACGCATCGCTTTGGCTGCCTATGCTGACTGCTATGATGATGGCTCATAACATATTGCCGGAATTGGCTGCTTTGTTCTCTATTGCTGCCGGTGTGATTTTTACCGTGCAGGTGTACCGCTGGTGGTATAAAGCCGTACTGAAAGAGCCTATGCTTTGGATTTTGTTTGCCGGCTATCTGTTTACAGGCTTGGGCTTGATTGCTGTCGGTATTTCTTATTGGATTTCAAGTTTCCTGAATTTGGGCGTACACCTTATCGGCGTTGGCGGTATCGGCGTGCTGACTTTGGGCATGATGGCACGAACTGCGCTTGGCCATACCGGCAACTCTATTTATCCGCCGCCTAAAGTGGTTCCTGTCGCCTTTTGGCTGATGATTGCCGCAACGGTTATCCGTGTTTTGGCTACCTTTGTGAGCGGTACGGCATACATACACAGTATCCGTTGCTCCGCCGCCTTGTTTGCCGTATCTCTGCTGTTGTACGCATGGAAATATATTCCTTGGCTGATCCGTCCGCGTTCGGATGGTCGTCCGGGTTAACGGTTTGGCAAAATGAAAAGGCCGTCTGAAAAGTTTCAGACGGCCTTATTTATTGATAATAAAAAAAGCCTTTCAAAGTATGAAAGGCTTTTATTGAAACTGTGGCCTCGCCAACAGGAATCGAACCTGTATTTTACGCTTAGGAGGCATACGTTCTATCCGTTGAACTATGGCGAGGCGTTAAAGGAGGGGATTTTAAACCTTTCCGGCAAAAAAAGACAATAAGCCGGCGGCAATTAAGGGGCCTACCGGAATGCCGCCAAGAAAAGCAACGCCGATGACAGTACCGATTAATAATCCGGTTACCAAAACAGGCTGTTCGCTCATCAATGGAACGCCACGTCCGGCAAGCCAAGAGACAAAGATGCCGATCAGGACGGAGGTAATCATTTTGAAATTGAGAAACTCGGACAGCGGCGGAATCTGTATTTTGCCGGAAACCAGCGGACTCAATACGCCGATGGTCAGCATAATGATGCCCACTTGCAGGCCGTGTTTTTCTACAAAGGGAATGTATTGCGACAAAGCGGTTTGCTGCATCAACAATAAGACGGCCGCCGAAATCGTAATCGAGTTGTTGTTGCTGACAACGCCTAAAAAAATCAGCGTAACCAGAAACAAAGGGACAAAACTGAAATTCATCGGATTAAGATACTCGGGCCAAGGATTCTTTTGCCAGTTGGATCATGGCATCTTTGACTTCGCTGTCAGGTAACACGTCCAATGAAGCGATGGCTTTATCGACGGCTTTTTTCGCTTCGGAAATCGAATACGGCAAAGCGTCTGAGTTAACGACATAGTCATGGATTTTTTCAAAATAGCTGCGGTCGGCATTTTCCAAGGCGTGGCGCACATCGTTTGCTGCCTGCTCGGAGCCGTTTCGCATCAGGTAAATCAATGGCAGGGTAGGTTTGCCTTCTGCCAAATCGTCGCCGACGTTTTTGCCGATTTCTTCGGTTTCTCCAGAGTAGTCCAATACATCATCAATAATTTGGAAAGCCGTACCGACATACATGCCGTAGTCTTTCAAGGCTTGCTCGTGTTCGGGGGAAGCCTTGCCCAAAATTGCGCCGACTTGCGCGGCTGCTTCAAACAGTTTTGCTGTTTTGTATTGGATAACTTGGACGTATTGCTCTTCGGTAATATCCGTATTACCGATGTTCATCAGCTGCATGACTTCGCCTTCGGCGATGATGTTGGTCGCGTCTGCCATTACTTCCAAAATACGCATACTGCCCGAACCAACCATCAGTTGGAAGGCGCGTGTATATAGGAAGTCGCCGACCAAAACAGCCGCCGCGTTGCCGAAGAGGTTGTTTGCCGTTTTACGACCGCGGCGCAAATCGCTTTCATCGACGACATCGTCGTGCAGGAGGGTGGAGGTGTGGATGAATTCCACCATTGCTGCCAGCGAGTACAGTTTTTTATCGTCATACCCGACTGCTTTGCCTGCCAAAATGGTAATAATCGGACGCAGGCGCTTACCGCCCGCGCTGATGATGTATGTGCCGA
>NZ_JBQCTZ010000182.1:0-6809 GCF_051963715.1 Neisseria sp. P0001.S005
GACGGGTTTCAGCAGCTTGTTGCAAAACAGAATAAGTCATGATCTTTTCCTTAAATTAATCTTTATCTTTACCAAAAACATTATCCAAAGCCCACGCTCCGCCACCGGCTACTGCCAGATACAGGAATACGAAGCAGAACAAAACGGCAGATTCGCCCTGATTGGCCAATGGGAACAAAACATTACCAGAAGACGCGTGTGCCATAAAATAGGCGGCAGCCATCTGACCGGACAAAATAAACGCGGCCGGACGGGTGAACAGGCCCAATATCAATAAGATACCGCCGACAATTTCCAAAATACCAGCCACCAGCATCAAGCCTTCAGGTGCGCCGCCCATGGACATCGGAAAACTGAAAAACTTGGCTGTGCCATGCAGCAAAAACAGATACGCCGCAACAATACGCAAGACAGACAATACAACCGGTTGGAATGATTTGAGGGCTGACATCTTAATAATCCTTATTTTAATGGCTACCTGAAAGAGGTAGGGAGCAATTTCAATAAGTGCAGTATAGATAATTCCCAGTAAGAGATATATACTAAAATTATTGATACAACGTTTCCTAATAAGAAATTATGGATACCCTATTCAGCCTAAAAGTTTTCCGCCAAGTGGTTCAAAGCGGTAGTTTTACCCGTGCCGCCGATCAGCTCGACATCTCCACCGCTATGGCCAGCAAACACGTCAGCCATCTGGAAAACACCATTCAAGCCAAGCTCTTACACCGCAACAGCCGCAACCTCCACCTGACCGAGGCAGGCGAAGAATACTACCGCCAATGCAGCTACGCGCTGGATACCTTGGACACCGCCGCCCAAAAAGCGGCAGGCGGCGCCGACACGCCGCAAGGTATGTTGCGCGTAACCATGCCCCTGTGGTTTGCAGGCGGTAATATGAGCGCATGGTTGGCCGAATACCGCCAGCGTTATCCCAAAGTCACGCTCGACCTCGTCCTCGACAACCGCCATATCGACCTTATCGCCGAAGGCTTCGATCTCGCCTTGCGCGTTTCCAAAACCCCCTCCCCTTCGCTGATCGTCAAACCGCTGGCCAAAATCGAGTTCGTTCTGCTTGCCGCCCCCGACTATCTTGCCCGACACGGCACACCCGATACACCCGAAGCCGTCATGCAGCACCAAGCCATCCTGCCTTCCTATACCAGTCAACAAGACCAGGAAATTACCCACCGCGCTACCGCAGAAAAAGCCATTCTCCATCTCTCCCCGGTTATCCGCAGCGACAACACATTGATGATCCGCGAGCTGATTAAAGCAGGCGCAGGCATAGGCTATCAGCCCCTTTGGGCAGTTCAGCAGGAATTGAAGGACGGCACATTGATCCAACTCCTGCCCGATTACACCATCTGGGCAGACCAACTGAACGCCACTTATGTCGACAGGGCCTTTCTCAGCGCGAAAGTACGCAGCTTTATCGACTTTCTCAATGAAAAAATATCGGAAGGATAAACATCAAGGCCGTCTGAAACACTTTTCAGACGGCCTTTAATCAAAGCAACAATCCAATCAATAATTGGTCGAGCAGAACTGTTCACGTTTGTCCGCATCGGCGGCATAGCATGTCAAACCCATGCCTGACGCATTGCTGTTGTTCGCTTTCGCACCCGGTTTTTTGTTCACCAAAACCTTACCGTTTTTTCCGATTTCCACAGTTACGCCTTTGCCGTTTTTCAGCTTCCATTTCAACACTTGTGCATCGGCACTTTGACACTTGCTGACCGTACAGCCGCCTTCTGTCGCAACATTGCCGTTTTTATAAATCACGCACTGCTGCTGGCTGTCGGTACAGGCCGAATACGCAGCAACGGAGAAACAGGAAATCAGCGCGGCAAACAAAACAGGTTTCATGGTTTGAACTCCTTGGGTTGTGATGATGGATTTGTAATATTTGGAACTATACGCTTATTTGAAGATACCTACTACTCTTCAAATATGCATAAGTTGCAGCCATAGAAGCTGAAGCAACTGCCCCATTCAATTGATATGCAGCTCCCGTCAACATAGCACCAGCTGCATTTGCATTACCAGAGAGACCTGCATTGGCTACAGAAGCTCCCATAGCAACACTTGTAGCGGCGAAAGATAAGGCTGCGATTGCAGCATCAAGGCCATCCAATGAATTTCTATCTGCTTCAGGCGTGGCTAAATATTTCTGAATATTATTAGCATTTTGAATCGCATCAGCAGTACTTAATCCATTTTCGCGTGCAATATTTAAAAAACTAAATCCAGCGTTTGGCATTCTCATACTCCAAATTTTAAACTAAAAACCACAACCCAAAAAACGGAAATACAAATTGCAAAAAATATAAATAAATTAATATACTGAACAATATAAAAAATCATATTAATTTGTTTAAAAAATTTACTTGACTCTGTAATATTACCAATAATAAACTTTACACTAGAGGAAAGAAAAAAAAGAGTGATCCCCCCACCATAGAATATATACTTATTAATTCTTACAAAAATAAGAAAAATATCATAATATTCTCTCCTGTATACATATAAAATTCCACCTAATAAAAAATAACATATCATAAAGATAAAATAAAAAATACATATAAAAATCTTTACCATATTTTAAAATTTCAACCGAAATATCTTTTATTAATTTAATAAATATAGAATGGGTTACAAACCCAATATTCAAAAGTAGTCTAAAACAATATCTGTTTTCCAATAATCTTTCATAACAATAACAAAATACTAAACAGATACTCAATTTGTAATTTTGAGTAAAATACCATTATATCTAAAATCTACAATCCATTTCAGATAAACGTAATTTAACTAAAACAAACGTATCATTACAACTGTAAATGCCGGCAAAAGTTGTCTGAAAAGTTTTCAGACGGCCTTTAATTGGTTTTCTACCTTAACGCTTCAACTTCGCAAACGCATCCGCCATTGCCGAATTGGTCGGGGCGCGGTCGTTGTGTTGGGATTTGCGGTCGCGGCGTTCCTGATGTCGGGTTTCAGACGACCTGTTGCCTTTGGTTACGCCGCCTGCTTCGTCATCCAAACGCATGGTCAGTGCGATGCGTTTTCTGGCGGCATCGACTTCCAGCACTTTCACTTTCACCACATCGCCGGCTTTCACCACTTCACGCGGGTCTTGGACGAATTTATTGGACAGGGCGGAGATGTGCACCAAGCCGTCTTGATGGACGCCGATGTCCACAAACGCGCCGAAGTTGGCGACGTTAGAAACCACGCCTTCGAGTATCATGCCGACTTGCAAGTCACTGATTTCGTGAATGCCTTCGGCAAAGGAGGCCGTCTGAAACTCGCCGCGCGGGTCGCGGCCGGGTTTTTCCAGCTCAGACAGGATGTCCAGAATGGTCGGCAGGCCGAAGCGTTCGTCGGTGAAGTCGGACGCTTTGATTTGCTTCACGCGCTCGCGGTTGCCGATGAGTTTGGCGGCGGTAATGCCTTGTTGCGCCAGCATTTTGGCGACGACGGGATAGGCTTCGGGGTGGACGGCGCTCGCGTCCAGCGGCTCTTTGCCGCCGTTAATCCGCAAAAAGCCCGCCGCCTGCTCGAAGGTTTTTTCGCCCAAACGCGGTACTTTCAGCAATTTTTTGCGGCTGTCGAACGCGCCGTTTTCATCGCGGTAGGCAACGATATTTTGGGCAAGGGTTTGATTCAAACCGGAAATCCGCGCCAAGAGCGGGGCGGAGGCGGTGTTCACGTCCACGCCGACGGCGTTCACGCAGTCTTCGACCACCGCGTCCAGCGATTTGGCGAGCTGGCTTTGGTTCACGTCGTGCTGATACTGGCCCACGCCGATGGATTTGGGGTCGATTTTGACCAACTCGGCGAGCGGGTCTTGCAGCCTGCGGGCGATGGACACCGCGCCGCGCAGGGAAACGTCCAAGTTGGGGAACTCGCGCGCCGCCAATTCGGATGCGGAATAAATTGACGCGCCGGCTTCGGAAACGACGATTTTGTGCAGCCCCATTTCCGGCATTCCGCGCACCAGTTCGCCCGCGATTTTGTCGGTTTCGCGGCTGGCGGTGCCGTTGCCGATAGCGATGAGCTTCACGCCGTGCTGTTTAATTAGGCGCGACAGCGTTGCCAACATATTGTTTTCTTGATGCAAATAGACGATGACGGTATCCAACATCTTGCCCGTGTCGTCCACCACGGCACATTTCACGCCGTTGCGGTAGCCGGGGTCGAGACCCAAAGTGGTCAACCGTCCGGCGGGTGCGGCGAGCAGCAAGTCTTTGAGATTGCGGGAAAAAACGGTAATCGCGTCGGTGTCGGCGGCTTCTTTCAGACGACCTAAGGCTTCAAGTTCCAGCGATAAAAAGATTTTCGCGCGCCAAGTCAGGCGCACGGTGTCGCGCAGCCATTTGTGGCCGTCTGAAACCTTGAAACGGCGGGCGATGATTTGCTCGTATTCGCTTTGCTGCGTAATCGGCGTGTCGTCGGGCTGGTATTTGAGTGCGATGTTCAACACGCCTTCGTTGCGGCCGCGCAAAACCGCCAGCGCGCGGTGGCTGGGCATGGCGCGGACGGGTTCGCAGTGGTCGAAATAATCGCTGAATTTTTCGCCTTCGGTTTCTTTGCCTTCAACGACTTGCGCGTGAATTTCGGCTTCGTTCCACAGTTTGTCGCGCAGTGTGCCGATGAGTTCCGCATCTTCGGCAAACTGCTCCATCAGAATCGCGCGCGCGCCGTCCAGCGCGGCTTTGGCGTCGGGGACGTTTTCGTTCAGGTAGCCTTGCGCGGCGGCTTCAATATCCTGCGGCTGCTCGGCAAGCAACACGTCCGCCAGCGGCTGCAAACCGTGTTCGCGCGCGATTTGCGCTTTGGTGCGGCGTTTGGGTTTGTAGGGCAGATACAGGTCTTCCAGCGCGGTTTTGTTGTCGGCGACCTCGATTTGCGCTTTGAGGTCGTCTGAAAGCTTGCCTTGCTCTTCAATGCTTTTTAACACAACGGCTTTGCGCTCTTCCAACTCGCGCAGGTATTGCAGCCGCTCGGCAAGCTGTCGCAACTGCGTGTCGTCCAGCCCGCCCGTGGCCTCCTTGCGGTAGCGGGCGATAAACGGCACAGTCGCGCCGTCGTCCAAAAGCTCGACGGCGGCGGTGATTTGGGCGGCGGTGGCAGAGAGTTCTTGGGAGAGGATTTGGGTGATGTCCATGGGGGTCCTTTGGATGGGTGCAGGCTGCTTTTGGGGGTAGGTTACCTGAAAATTATTGTTTTAACTGCTTGATTAGAATACTTAATTGTTCCAAACCGTCAAATGTGCTGGGGATTTTTTCATCGCTAGATAAGATGCTGCTAAAAATAAGATTTTCAAATTTATCTAGCGCATCTTTATCATTGGTTTTGATTTCTTTGGCATATTCGGCATAGCTTTGGATAAATTGGCAAAGCGACAGCCGCAAATCTAGCTGCATGATTTGGGTTTGCACAGTACGGTAATGAAATAAGACAACGCGAAAGAAATAGATTAAGACCAATTCCAAACCCGCACTTATTGCGATTTGCTGCCAAGTTAAATTAATACCTCCATCAGAAAAGAATTTATATGTCGGAATTGCTGAAATAATTACTGCAATCAGAAATAAAAGCCGTAAAATCGATTTCTTACTTGATTTCTTTTCATTCAGCATTCTGCTGAATCCATCAGATAAGGCAACAAAATTAAAACCCTGCTTTAGATTTTCTAATGTATCACTTAACTGTTTGACTTTTTCCAGTTTCTCGTCAACACTTTTCTGCATTTCCTCGTCAAAATTTTTCTGTATTTTGTTTGATGTTTCTTTTAAAGTAATGGACTGTTGCTCAATCTTTTTTATATTTTCTTCATGGTTTAAGAATGCTTGAAATGATTTATTTCCTAAATAATCGTTGAGCAGCATAAGCGAATAGTCGCTTTGTATGTAATTTAATTGAGATCTCTTGTTGGAGGGAATGTCATCACTCGTTAATGATTTAAACCAATCCCAAATCCTTTCATACGTATCATCATCGTTCCAAAGCTTTTTTTTGTACTGACGCCTCATTGTCAATTCAGCTTCTCGTAAGAATCTAATTGACATTAGAAATATATCATCTAATATTTCTGAATCCCAATTATTTTCTAAAAGGTTTAATATTTTCTCAAAAGATTCGCCTATGTAATGATAATTGAATGGGCAGAGTGATAGCCAACAATCATCTGATTGGGACATTTTTTCTAAAATAATTTGAGTGAAATGAACCTTATAGTCTTCAATGCTAAAGTTGGATGTGAGTATTCTTTCCCTCTCGAGAATTTGAATTACTTGTCTTAATAAAGCCTTATTTATTCCTTTATCCATCATAAACCTTTCATGTTGTGTTTATATTTTTAGGTATCCTATATTACCGTTTCAACACTTCCAATTCGGCAATATCTTCCGCCTGCCGCTTAATATTTCCAACCCGCAACCCTGTTGATTTTACTGTAACCAGTAAAGTGCAGGCTGCTTTTTTATCAGAACTGCTTGAATACATCCAAAAACACGCGGTGGTTGTTATAGCGGTAATAGAAATGGTTGCTGTGGATGTGCGACCAGGTCCAGTTCAGGCGCGGAGTGAAGCCTTTCCAGGAGAGGCGGCTGTGCGACAGCGCCAGGTGGGTGAAGTATTCGGTGTCGCGGCGCTGGATATTGAAAATGTCGGGGCCGCGGTAGTTTCTGCGCTGCACGCTGATGTTGAGCGATGTGGCTAAGGTGTAGAAAATAACCGCGTTGTTTACACCACAGGTTGAGAAAAATAAGCCTGCAAGACCTCAAACGGCGTATCGCCGT
>NZ_JBQCTZ010000183.1:0-6713 GCF_051963715.1 Neisseria sp. P0001.S005
TGGCTGACGATGGGCGGTTTGGATTTTTCCGTCGGCTTCTTGGTCGATACGATGACGGCGATGATGATGGTCGTGGTAACGGGCGTGTCGTTGATGGTGCATATCTATACCATCGGCTATATGCACGATGAAAAAGTCGGCTACCAACGCTTCTTCAGCTATATTTCTTTGTTTACATTCAGCATGTTGATGCTGATTATGAGCAACAACTTCATCCAGCTCTTCTTCGGTTGGGAAGCGGTGGGCTTGGTGTCGTATCTCTTGATCGGTTTCTATTTCAAACGTCCGAGTGCGATTTTCGCCAACCTGAAAGCCTTTTTGATCAACCGCGTCGGCGACTTCGGCTTTTTGCTCGGTATCGGCTTGGTGCTTGCCTATTTCGGCGGCAGCCTGCGTTATCAGGACGTATTCGCCTATCTGCCCAACGTACAAAATGCCACCATCCAGCTCTTCCCCGGTGTGGAATGGTCTTTGATTACCGTAACCTGCCTGCTCTTGTTTGTGGGCGCGATGGGTAAATCGGCTCAATTCCCGCTGCATGTCTGGCTGCCCGATTCGATGGAAGGTCCGACGCCGATTTCCGCATTGATTCACGCCGCGACGATGGTTACGGCGGGTCTGTTCATGGTATCGCGCATGTCGCCGATTTACGAAATGAGCAGCACTGCGCTGTCCGTCATTATGGTGATTGGCGCGATTACCGCCCTGTTTATGGGCTTCTTGGGCGTGATTCAAAACGACATCAAGCGCGTGGTTGCGTATTCCACCCTGTCGCAACTGGGTTATATGACCGTGGCTCTGGGTGCGTCCGCCTATTCCGTGGCGATGTTCCACGTCATGACCCACGCTTTCTTTAAAGCCTTGTTGTTCTTGGCCGCAGGTAGCGCAATTATTGGTATGCACCACGACCAAGACATGCGCCACATGGGCAACCTGAAAAAATACATGCCGATTACTTGGCTGACCATGCTGATCGGTAACTTGTCGCTGATCGGTACGCCGTTCTTCTCCGGCTTCTACTCCAAAGATTCGATTATCGAAGCGGCGAAATACAGCACCCTGCCGGGCAGCGGCTTTGCCTATTTTGCCGTCCTCGCCAGCGTGTTCGTTACCGCGTTTTACGCGTTCCGCCAATACTTTATGGTGTTCCACGGCGAAGAAAAATGGCGCAGCCTGCCCGAACACCATTCAGACGACCATGGCGAAGAACATCACGGCTTGGGCAAAAACGACAATCCGCACGAAAGCCCGCTGGTCGTTACTCTGCCGCTGATTCTGCTTGCCATTCCGTCCGTCATCATCGGCTACATCGCCATCGAACCCATGCTCTACGGCGATTTCTTCAAAGACGTGATTTTCGTCAACGCCGACGCGCATCCGACCATGCACATCATGAAGGAAGAGTTCCACGGCGCATTGGCGATGGTGTCGCACAGCCTGCATTCGCCCGTACTCTACCTCGCTATCGCAGGCGTATTGAGCGCATGGCTCCTGTACGTCAAACTGCCGCACCTGCCAGCGAAAATTGCACAGGCGTTCCGTCCGGTTTACGTTTTGTTTGAAAACAAATACTACCTCGACGTCCTGTATTTCAACGTCTTCGCCAAAGGCACGCGCGCATTGGGCAACTTCTTCTGGAAAGTCGGCGATACCGCGATTATCGACAACGGCATCGTCAACGGTTCCGCCAAACTGGTCAGCGCGATTGCCGCTCAGATACGCAAAGTCCAAACCGGCTTTATCTACACCTACGCCGCCGCTATGGTGTTCGGCGTATTGGTATTGCTCGGCATGACTTTCTGGGGATTGTTCAGATAAAGGCGGGGTTTCAGACGACCTGTCCGTAGTCGGTCTAGAGGTCGTCTGAAAAAGAACTATTCAAGTTGTAGGTCAGATACTTGTATCCGACATGAAAAAGAAAATAGTACAGCGTGTCGGATTCGAGAATCCGACCTACGGCATATCGGGATTGTTCAGGTAAAAATGAGATTTTCAGACGACGTTTAGGTCGTCTGAAAAAGGAAACACGAGAAACAATGGTTGAAGACAAATTACCGCAAACCCTAGACGAAGTCCGTGAAGCCATCGACGGTTTGGACAAGGAATTAATAGAATTGCTCGCCCGCCGGCAGAAGCTGGTACGGCAGGCAGGCCGTCTGAAACCTAAAAACGATGTGCAGGCGGTTTCCGCGCCCGAACGGGTAGCGCAAGTGATTGCCTCGCGCCGTGCCTATGCCGAAAAGGCCGGTTTGTCGCCCGAAGTTGCCGAAGCAGTTTGGCGCAGTATGATTGATGCGTTCATTAAACTGGAGATGGAAACCAACCGTACCGACGGGGCGTAGTCAACATTTCGGTCATAATTGATTTACTTGGATAGATACGGAATTTGCCGACTGCCGTCATTCCCGCGCAGGCGGGAATCCAGACCTATCGGCGCATAAACCTGTCAAGGAAAAAGGTTTCCTAAAATCTACGTTCTGGATTCCCGCCTGCGCGGGAATGACGGGATTTTAGAAACAGTTGTATCGACAGGTTTATCTAGATACAGAATCAAAGAGACGCGAAAATGCCCGACACGCACACCATCCGCTCCGCCGAATTTACCGCTTCCCGAGCATGGGGCGCACTCGACATCGCCAAGATGAACGGCACTACCGTGCGCCTGCACTGGACGGACCAGCCCTACAAATGGCACGTCAACGACGGCGAGGAAGTGTTTGCCGTGATGGACGGCGAAGTCGATATGCACTACCGTGAAAACGGCGAAGAACACATCGTTCGGTTGACAAGCGGCGACATCTTCTACGCAGGAATCGGCACGGAACACGTCGCCCATCCGTGCGGCGAAGCACGGATTTTGGTGATTGAGAAAGAAGGCAGTGTTTGAGGTCGTCTGAAAAAAACCATTCAAGTTGTATGTCGGATACTTGTATCCGACATAAAAAAGAAAATAGTACAGCGTGTCGGATTCGAGAATCCGACCTACGGCTGGAAGATTCGGCAGAATTAGCTTGAGACAAATAGCAGAAGCCTGAACAACCTTTTTCAGACGACCTCCTGAAACGTCGTCTGAAAAACCAACCCATACAACTATATTTTTATTTTAACCACAGGTTAACCACTATGTTTTCCAACTACCTACTCAGCTTGGCAATATGGATACCCATCGCTGCGGGCGTGCTGGTTTTGGCGACGGGGCCGGACAGCCGTGCGCCGCTTGCCCGCGTGCTCGCTTTAATCGGTGCGCTTGCCGGTTTCTTGGTAACGCTGCCCTTGTTTACGGGTTTCGACCGTTTGAGCGGCGGCTATCAGTTTACCGAGTTCCACGAGTGGATTCCGCTTTTGCGAATCAACTACTCGCTGGGAGTGGACGGTATTTCGGTGCTGTTTGTCATTCTGAACGCGTTTATCACGCTGATGGTGGTGCTGGCGGGTTGGGAAGTGATTCAGAAACGTCCGGCGCAGTATATGGCGGCATTCCTGATGATGTCGGGTTTGATTAACGGCGCGTTTGCCGCGCAGGATGCGATTCTGTTTTATGTGTTCTTTGAGGGTATGCTGATTCCGCTGTACCTGATTATCGGTGTATGGGGCGGCCCGCGCCGCGTCTATGCGTCGGTCAAGCTGTTCCTCTATACGCTGATGGGTTCGCTCTTGATGCTGGTTGCCATGGTTTACCTGTACTATCAAACAGGCAGCTTCTCTATTGTCGATTTCCAAAACATCAAACAGATTCCGTTGGGCGTACAACAGCTTTTGTTTGTGGCGTTCTTCCTGTCATTCGCTGTAAAAGTGCCGATGTTCCCTGTGCATACTTGGTTGCCGGATGCCCACGTTGAAGCGCCGACCGGTGGTTCGATGGTGTTGGCGGCGATTACGCTGAAACTGGGTGCGTATGGTTTCTTGCGCTTTATCCTGCCGATTATGCCGGATGCGGCACGCTATTTTGCCCCTATAATCATCGTATTGAGCCTGATTGCCGTGATTTACATCGGTATGGTGGCTTTGGTGCAAACCGATATGAAAAAATTGGTAGCGTACTCTTCCATCAGTCATATGGGTTTTGTCACTTTAGGTATGTTCCTGTTTGTGAACGGCCAATTGAATGACTGGGCATTGAAAGGTGCAATCATTCAAATGATTTCCCACGGTTTCGTGTCTGCCGCGATGTTTATGTGTATCGGCGTGATGTACGACCGCCTGCATACCCGCAATATTGCCGATTATGGCGGCGTGGTCAATGTGATGCCTAAGTTTGCGGCGTTTATGATGTTGTTCGGTATGGCCAATGCCGGTCTGCCTGCGACTTCAGGCTTCGTGGGCGAGTTTATGGTGATTATGGGTGCGGTTAAAGTGAATTTCTGGGTAGGCGCGTTGGCTGCCATGACCCTGATTTACGGTGCGTCTTATACCCTGTGGATGTACAAACGCGTTATTTTTGGTGCGATCCACAATCCGCACGTTGCCGAAATGCAAGACATCAATTGCCGCGAATTTGCGATTTTGGCAATTTTGGCGGTTGCTGTTTTGGGCATGGGTCTGTATCCGCAAGCGTTTATCGAAGTGGTGCATCAAGCGGCAAACGATTTGATTGCCCATGTGGCACAAAGCAAGATTTGAGGTGTGTAAATGAACTGGTCTGATTTGAATTTAATGCCCGCCATGCCCGAAATCGTGCTGCTTGCGCTATTGGGTGTCGTATTGCTGGCAGACTTGTGGATTTGCGATAAAAACCGCTATTTAACCCATCTGATGAGTTTGGGAACAGTCATTGTCGTAGCCGTCACCCAATTGGCGGTATGGGAGCAGGGCAGTGTCGATGCCTTTCATGGTATGTATATTGCAGACGGCATGTCCCGTTTGGCAAAACTGGTGTTGTATGCGCTGACGTTTGGTCTGTTTATTTACAGTAAACCGTACAACCAAGACCGCCAAATCTTCAAAGGCGAGTTTTATACCCTGTCGCTGTTTGCCCTGTTGGGTATGAGCGTCATGGTCAGCTCGGCACATTTCCTTACTGCGTATATCGGTTTGGAATTGTTGTCTTTGTCACTGTACGCCATGATTGCCCTGCGTCGCGATTCCGGTCGTTCTGCCGAGGCTGCGCTGAAATACTTCGTATTGGGCGCGTTGGCCTCCGGTTTGCTGCTTTATGGTATTTCCATGGTTTACGGCGCCACCGGTTCTCTTGATTTTGCTTCCGTCTTGGCTTCTGCTTTCAATGAGCAGGCTAATGAGTGGTTGTTGAAGTTGGGTATGGTGTTTATTGTAGTCGCGATTGCATTTAAATTGGGTGCAGTTCCATTCCATATGTGGGTACCCGATGTGTACGATGGTGCTCCGACTTCTGTTACCGCCTTTGTGGGTACGGCTCCGAAAATCGCCGCCGTTGTCTTTGCATTCCGTATCCTTGTTACCGGCATGGGTACCATACATTCAGACTGGGCGCCGATGTTGGCCATTCTTGCCGTTGCTTCTTTGGTGGTCGGTAACCTTGCTGCTATTATGCAAACCAATATCAAACGTATGCTTGCCTATTCCACCGTATCGCACATGGGCTTTATCCTGTTGGCGTTTATGGCAGGCGCGGTCGGCTTTACCGCTGGTTTGTATTACGCCATTACCTATGCTGTGATGGCGGCAGTCAGCTTCGGTGTTTTGATGGTATTGTCCACCAAAGACATTGAGTGTGAAAACATTAAAGACCTCGCGGGTCTTAACCAACGCCATGCATGGTTTGCCTTCCTGATGTTGCTGTCCATGTTCTCCATGGCAGGTATTCCTCCGCTAATGGGCTTTTACGCCAAGTTCGGCGTGATTATGGCGCTCTTGAAACAAGGCTATGTTTGGTTGTCCGTATTTGCCGTTATCATGTCTCTGATTGGCGCGTTCTACTACCTGCGCGTGGTCAAAGTCATTTACTTCGATGCGCCTGATCATGACCAGCCGATCGGCAGTAACTATGCCGCCAAATTTGTCCTGACGGTCAATGCCTTCCTGTTGCTCCTCTGGGGTATCATGCCTCAAACCGTTATCGACTGGTGCGCCAAAGCATTGGAAAATACCCTGTAAGCTTCAAACAAAAACAACGGCGGCTGTTCCAAAGTCGCCGTTTTTGTTAGGATTCGCATTCGGATGAAATATACCCAAAGTTCAGACGGCCTCAAGCCTTTGAACAATCATCAAGCGGGCATCATCAAGATATTGAATATTCCACGGATAATAATGGGCAAGAATGCCCATTTAACATGTTAAAATCACACACAGGCCGTCTGAAAACAGAAAGACCATTATGACCGCATCCATGTACATTCTTTTGCTGTTGGCACTTATCTTTGCCAACGCGCCATTTATTACCACCAAATTCTTCGGCATCATCGCCCTGAAACGCAAACACATCGGCCATCACTTGATCGAATTGCTGGCAGGCTTCCTTCTTACTGCGATTCTCGCCTATATCCTCGAATCACGCGCCGGAGCCGTACATGCCCAAGATTGGGAGTTTTATGCGACCGTTGTCTGCCTCTACTTGATTTTTGCTTTCCCATGCTTCGTATGGCGTTACTTTTGGAATGAGCGGAATAGAGAGTAGGATTTGAATGAGGAAAAGGCCGTCTGAAAGATGAACTGCACCCAAAAAGTTGGACATCCCCCCTCCAACTCACAAGGTGCAGTTTTTTTATGAGCAAATATACATTACACTTCAAATACCA
>NZ_JBQCTZ010000184.1:0-6712 GCF_051963715.1 Neisseria sp. P0001.S005
GAAAAGATATAGTGGATTAACTTTAAACCAGTACGGCGTTGCCTCGCCTTAGCTCAAAGAGAACGATTCTCTAAGGTTCTGAAGCACCAAGTGAATCGGTTCCGTACTATCTGTACTGTCTGCGGCTTCGTCGCCTTGTCCTGATTTAAATTTAATCCACTATATAAAGTTTCTATCAATCCATATCATTTGAGTTTTCATCTTCATAATATGGATGATCGAACAGCTCTCCTTCCCAGATACATTCATCCGTTATACCTTGGGATTCCATGAAAGGAACATAAGAATAAAAATCTTTTTCATATTCTCCATAAAATATATTCACTCCTTTGAGCCATACTGCATCGCATTCATCACACAGAATAATTTCATCATGAAGATATTTAGGTTTTGAATGGTAGAGATAGCCTTGTTGACAAGCGGGACATATTTTTATTCTCTTATTCATGATTACTCCATATAATCGATTTATTTTTGTGGGTAAGCAGTAGTGATTTGATTGCTGCGGCATAAGCCATTCTTAACTTATTACCATTGCATTATCATCACTACTCTTACATAGTTATACATTCAAAGACATTTCATCCATCTCTAGATGGACTAAAATACAGCACAACACCAACAATGTTTCCATACCTTATAAGGAAGCTGCATCATGACACATTCCCCTCATCAAAACACACCCGATCCGGAAGACTATATCCCCTCCTTCCGCCGTCGAAACTTGGACACATCCGGCTTTATGAAAAAACTCGGACGCTTTGCCGGCCGCCTGGGCAAACCTGTCGTCCGACAGCTTTATGCACTTTATTACCTTTGGGAATCCGAACACACGCCCAACCGGGCCAAAATGATTATTGTCGGTGCACTGGTTTATTTTCTCAGCCCCATCGACAGCATTCCCGACCTGCTGATTCCATTTGGTTTCAGTGATGACATTGCCGTCATTGCATTGGTTTATTCTCAGATGAAAAACTATCTGACCAAAGATATTCAAGAAAAAGCCCGTCAAGCGGCTGACAAGCTGTTTGGTTCTTAATTGGATACAATTCGACTACACATATATAAATATGAGAAGAAGGCCGTCTGAATATTCAGACGGCCTTCTCGGTTTATGACTTTTTTATTTCAAAGGCTGCATACCCATAACTTCCATCAGGAAGTTGGTAAACGCAGGATTGCTTGGCTTGGTATCCATGTTTTTCCAACGTTGCTGCCAACCACGCAAAGCACCTTGAATGTACTGTTTGGATTGCTCGGTAGTAATTTCACCACGTTGGCTGTCAACGGCAGAACGCAGATAAACTTCGTACATACTGTCATCGACGGAGTTGCGTCCCACTTGTTGGATACGGAAGCGGTTCAAATATTGGGCAGCCTGAACTTTGGTCAGACTACCTTGGCTCACTTGGGTACTCAAGCGACGTGCTTCATCATGAATCTTGGAAACATCTGCCCAATGCGAAGGAGCCAAATGATAACTGGTAGCTGAAACTTGTGAATCAGCCTTAGGTTTCTTGACGTTGGTTGGTCGAACTGGCACTTCTTTCAATGTTGGAACATAAATCGATTCACAACCGGCAAGTACCGCCACAGCAAGGATAGGAAGAATATATTTTTTCATAATGCGCATTATAAGCATGATTCGTTGAAGAAACCAACTTTTGAATAACGGTATTCAAAGCTCATTAACTGAATTACAACAGATTTCATACTATATCTCAAGCCCATACGTAAAAAAGGCCGTCTGAAAACGGCCCTTTAACAACAATCCTATATTATGCCAAATCGGCAAACAGAGGCGTAGAAAGATAGCGTTCGCCATACGACGGCAACAAGACAACAATCAGCTTGCCTTCGTTTTCAGGTTTTTTAGCCAGTTGCAATGCGCTCCATACTGCGGCACCGGAAGAAATACCTACCAGAATGCCCTCTTTCTCAGCCATAGCGCGCGCAGTTTCAAACGCTGCTTCGTTAGGTGCTTTGACAATGCTGTCGTAAATAGTCGTATTCAAAACGCTGGGGATAAAGCCTGCGCCCAAACCTTGAATCGGATGCGGGCCTTTTTCGCCACCACTCAATACCGGGGAAGCTTCAGGCTCGACAGCCACGATTTGAACTTCGGGTTTGTGTTTTTTCAATACTTCGCCCACGCCGGTAATCGTGCCGCCAGTACCCACACCGGCCACGAAAATATCAACTTGGCCGTCTGTATCACGCCAAATTTCTTCGGCAGTAGTTTTGCGGTGAACTTCAGGATTAGCCTCGTTATCAAATTGGCGCGGCATAAAGTAAGTATCTGGATGTTCGTCCACCAAAGACTGGGCTTTAGCGATAGCGCCTGCCATACCTTCGGCAGCCGGTGTCAAAATCAGCTCTGCACCGAATGCACGCAGCAGCATTTTGCGTTCTTTACTCATGCTTTCAGGCATAGTAATCGCCAATTTATAACCGCGGGCCGCACATACCATTGCCAAACCGATACCGGTATTGCCACTGGTCGCCTCAACGATAACGGTATCTTTATTGATTTTACCGGCTTGCTCCGCCGCTTCAATCATGGCTTCGGCAATACGGTCTTTCACGCTGCTGCCCGGATTGAAAAATTCAAGTTTAACGGCGATTTGCGCTTTCAAACCCTCGGTCAGACGGTTCAATTTCACCAAAGGGGTGTTGCCGATCAGCTCGGTAATATTATTTGCAATTTTCATTTCCTGCTCCAGATTTAGATGTGATATAGCCTGCATATTAAACTCAGGCCGTCTGAAAAACCAATATCGAAAATTTCTTTCATTATAACTTTTAGTTTGGATAAATTAATATCCGCCCCGTTCAAAAATCAAAGCCATGGCAACCACAGCCTGCATGATAACCGCAACCAGCCAACCCATTTGCAGCTGAGTCGTACTAAACAAAGCCGCCGACTGCTTGCACACGACCACGCGGTGCAGATAAAACACCAGCATCAACACGCCCTGCAAAACAAACCAATAAATCGGTTTCAAGGCATAAATTTTCAACAAGGCCGCCCATGCAAAAACCGCACCTGCCAATGGCAAGATGAAATAAACCACGCCTGCCAAGAAAACAAAAGCCAAAGTCATGACGACATTGGAAACCGCAAATAAGGTCAAACCGGCATATTCGCCTGCCGACCAAAACTTTTTGTCTTCCGTTTTACTGCAGTCATCAATAAAGAAGAAAATACTGGAGATTGTCAGATAAAAATGAGGGATGAACAAAGGGCCTGTATGCGTAAAGCCCCACATTCCGGGCAGCAAGCGCGCGCCCAGTGCCGAAATCCCCAGCCACAACAACACCGCAGCCCAAAGCCATTGAAACCGCTGCGCGCGAAAAATAAATGCCAACGATACCACAGCATACGCGATGGCAAACCAAAAATCCAAAGAAACCATCATGAATACTGCAACTCGCCTTCAAAAACGGTTTCAGCAGGGCCGGTCATTTGCACATCGCCACCTTCTTCCCAACTGATAAACAATTCGCCGCCAGGCAGAGTAACACGCACAGGCGCACCCTCTTTCAGCAAGCCATTGCGCACGCCGGCCACCACGGCCGCACACGCTCCAGTGCCGCAAGCCTGAGTTTCCCCCACTCCCCGTTCAAACACGCGCAGGCGGACTGACAATTCATCTTCAACCTGCACAAAACCGACATTGACTCGTTCAGGGAACTGCTCGTGCGATTCAATAGCGCCGCCCCAATGCTCTACCGGTGCAGTCTCAACATCATCCACCAAAATCACCGCATGCGGATTACCCATATTCACGCAGCTTACCGGTACAGATTCCAAACCGACCAAGACAATATGTGTCAAGGCATCTTTATTTTCACCATGTGCAGGCACAAACGGAATTTCAGACGGCATGAAACGCGGTTTACCCATATTGACGGTAACCAAACCGTTATCCAACAGCTTCGGCACAATAATCCCTTTTGCCGTTTCGACCAAGATTTCCGTTTTATCCGTCAAACCCTTATCCGCGACAAAACGCGCAAAACAACGCGCACCATTGCCGCACTGCTCTACTTCCCGACCATCGGCATTGAAAATGCGGTACCGAAAATCGACCGCATCAGAAGAAGGCTTCTCCACTACCAAAAACTGATCAAAACCCACGCCGCGATAACGGTCCGCCCATTGGGCAAGCGGCGCAGCCAACGGATCAAAGTCCTGATTGATGGCATTGACCACCATAAAATCATTGCCCAAGCCGTGCATCTTCGTAAATTTCAAAGTTTTCATTATTCATTCACATTCTTATTAAATCATTATTTCGGCACATTCTACACCAGAATGATATATTCGTTTCTATCTTGTTTTTCAGACGGCATTGCGCCCTTTTACCAATACTAACACCAGCCACACCGCAAAAATACTATACTTCCCACATTACAAACATTTCTTATTACAAGGATACACATTATGAAAAAAGTTCTCTTACCTGCCCTTTTGGCTGCTTCACTCAGCGCATGTACAGTCGGCACGCCCGGCGTTTCCGTCGGCTTAGGCGTCGGCACCAGCATCGGCCGCCACGTCGGCTTGGGCACATCCATCAACATCCCTGTCGGCTTGGACAAAACCAAAACCACCAAAGATACGGATTCGGACAGCATCCGCATCACAGAAGAACAAATCGTGACCTATTTTGATGCGCACGGCACACCCAGCAACAGCGCAGTCAAAGGCGGCTTCCATCGCCAACTGATCAGCAAACGCAACAATGAATACGTTGTCCAAGACTTTTACAGCGACAACAGCCAAAAACGCACAGACCCCTACATCCTCAGCCGCAACCAACTGATGCAGTTCCGCGCCACGCCAAGCAACGGCTCATTAACCACTTACGCCTACAACGGTACGGTAATGCAGCAGCAAGTGTTCCAAAATGGCAAATTGGTTAACGCCAAATACTAAAGGCCGTCTGAAACGGCTGGAAAGCATGTGAAACTTGATTACAAAATGTTTTTAACATTCAAACATTTGAAATATTTTGCACCATTTTCTTAAAAATATTGATTGACACATTTTTTCCAGCCATTATAATACGCCCCATTCCCCGATAGCTCAGTCGGTAGAGCGACGGACTGTTAATCCGCAGGTCCCTGGTTCGAGCCCAGGTCGGGGAGCCAAATTTAAAAAGCCTGAACTTCTGTTCAGGCTTTTTTACATCAATAAGGAACGATTGTTCTTTCCCAAAGAAAGCCCTGCATCCTCATGAGACCTTTGCAAAGGCCTCTATCTGCCAAACTGGCACGCCTTGCGCCCTACCCGCTTCGTTTGGCGAACAGGCGCAAACAGCCCGAAACCTTTTGTCAATCAGGTTTTGGGCTGTTTTGCTTTTGAATAAGCGGTATAGTGGATTAAATTTAAATCAGGACAAGGCGACGAAGCCGCAGACAGTACAGATAGTACAGATAGTACGGAACCGATTCACTTGGTGCTTCAGCACCTTAGAGAATCGTTCTCTTTGAGCTAAGGCGAGGCAACGCCGTACTGGTTTAAAGTTAATCCACTATATCTTTTCAGACGACCTTGTCCATCAAACTTGACACATCATTTCACACACGGATTGTCTAAAACGACCGAGACATTGCGTTCGGCTTTGTTCATATAAGTCATGTGGACTTTCTTGCCTTTGAACTCTGCTTCGACGACGGATTCCAACGAGGCAACATCTTGAGAGAAGCTGAATTTTTTATCGTTTGCAGCAATGAATTTGACGGGTTTGTCGCGGAACAGCGAGTAGAACGACACACCTTTATTATCTGCGGTCACGGCGCATTGCGTTTTGCTGTCGGTGGCGATGACGGAGGAAAGTGTATGGGGCTTGTGTGTACGGTCGGCGAAAGTAGTGTAGGAATCATACGACCCAAAGCTGGTTCTTAATGCGAAGGTATTGCCAAGCCATTCATAGCTTGTCCTATCTTCGGGAAGATTTTTTTCGATGGCTTTTTTGCCTGCAAAGAAAGAGCATTCCTGGGTTTTGTGTTTGCAGACTTTTCTAACGCTGAACTGCTTGTCCGGAGAAGTAATGATGGTTGCGGCGGCAAAGCTGTTTGTGCTTGTTGCGGTGAATATACAACTTAAAAGAAGTGAGCGGATAGAAAGGGACGGTTTCATTTTGTTTGGTGTATCGGTTGGTTTTTATAGTGGATTAACTTTAAACCAGTACGGCAAGGCGAGGCAACGCCGTACTGGTTTAAAGTTAATCCACTATAATATTGGTTGAGCGGATTTGAATACAATAAACACTCAATATGCCTGCGGCGGAATAACTGCCGATATGTTGATTTCAATCTGCAAAACAGATAATACGAAGGCCGTCTGAAACTGATTTTTGGTGTTTCAGACGACCTTTGTTTGCTTTACGGCGCGAGTTTAGCGGAAGAAGTCGCCCATACCAGCAGGCAAGCCTTGGGTGAATGCACCCATGGTTTTATTGGTCGTTTCTTCGGCTTTTTCAGAAGCGGCATTGATAGCAGCCAATACCAAATCTTCCAACATTTCTTTGTCGTCAGCGGCCTCTTGAATCAAATCAGGGCTGATTTCAAGTTTGCGGACAACGTGCGAACACGTCATCACAACTTTCACCAAACCATTGCCTGCTTCGCCTTCAACTTCGGTTTCAGCCAGCTTGGCTTGTGCCTTTTTCATGTTTTCCTGCATTTGTTGAGCCTGTTTCATCAG
>NZ_JBQCTZ010000185.1:0-6688 GCF_051963715.1 Neisseria sp. P0001.S005
ATACCCTGCATCATGGTGGTCGAAATCAGACCGCCGAGGAAACCGCCTGCAGCCGAATCGAAGTTGAACGCGTTGGAGAAAATCTGACCGAACACGTCAGGAATCAGGGAAATATTGGTAGCAATGATGAAGAGTGCTATGACGAGATATAAAACCGCCATCAGCGGAACGATAATTTCCGCGGCTTTAGATACGCGACGGATACCGCCGAAGATAATCGGGGCAGTCAGAATGACCAGGGCGACACCGACATAGTGTTGATCCCAGCCCCATGCCGCTTTGGTGGTATCGGCGATGGTATTGGTCTGTACGGCTTCAAATACAAAGCCGAAACAGAAAATCAGGCTCAGGGCGAACAAAATGCCCAGCCATTTTTGTCCCAGGCCTTGAGTTATGTAGTAGGCAGGACCGCCGCGGAAGTGGTGGTTGTCGTAGTCCCGGACTTTAAAGAGTTGGGCCAGTGAAGATTCGACGAACGCCGAACTCATGCCGATTAAGGCGGTTACCCACATCCAGAATACCGCGCCCGGCCCGCCGAGTTTGATGGCAATCGCCACGCCGGCGATGTTGCCCACGCCTACGCGGCTGGCCAAGCCGGTAACGAATGCTTGGAACGGTGTGATTCCATGCGGATCATCACCTTGTTTGCGGCCGCTCAACATTTCTTTGATACTGCGGCCGAAGAGGCGGAATTGTACAAAACCGGTGGTAACGGTGAAAAATAGGCCTACGCCTAAAAGCATATATACCAACCCCGACCACATTGGGTCGTTGATGTCGTTTACCCAGCCGTGAAGCTGTTCGAAAAATTGATCCATACAAACCTTTCAGAGTTTCTGAATTTTCAGACGGCCTGTGTGTGGAGGCTGTCTGTAACTGGATGTATTCTAGCAGACTGTCAACAAACTGAAAAACGTTTACATATTCTTTTTTATATTATCTTTTTGATTATCATGTAATTTTATTATTATGGTGTAAAGGATTTATCGATTTTAATTTTTCCGTTTTACATATTTGAACAAAAAGACCGCCTGAAAACAGAGTCTTGTTTTCAGACGGCCTTGATTTTATTTCAATGCGTTATTCGGGACGCATTTGCGGGAACAGAATCACGTCGCGGATGGTTTGCGAATCGGTCAGCAACATTACCAAGCGGTCGATACCGATGCCGCAGCCACCGGTCGGCGGCAGGCCGAATTCCATGGCGCGGATGTAGTCGGCATCGTAGTGCATGGCTTCGTCGTCGCCGGCATCTTTTTGCACCACTTGCGCCTTGAAGCGTTCGGCTTGGTCTTCCGGATCGTTCAACTCAGAGTAGCCGTTTGCCAGTTCGCGGCCGACAACGAAAAGCTCGAAGCGTTCGGTCAGACCCGGTTTACTGTCAGATGCGCGTGCCAATGGCGACACTTCGACAGGGTAGTCGATGATGAAAGTCGGGTTCCACAGTTTGCCCTCGGCGCAACCTTCAAACAGGGCAAGTTGCAGGCTGCCGATACCCGGAGACGGAGGCAGGCTTTCGCCATGTTTGACGATTTCTTTTTTCAACCATTCTTCATCGTTCAACTGCTCATCAGTGTAGTGCGGATTGTATTTTTTGATGGCACCGAGAATGGTCAGGCGTTCAAACGGGCTTTCCAAATTGACTTCTTTGCCGTTGTAGCTGATTTTTGCCGTACCGTTTACCGCGCGGGAAGCGTTGCGGATGATGTCTTCCGCCATTTGCATCATGCGTTCGTAGTCGGAGAATGCTTCGTAGAATTCGATCATGGTGAATTCAGGGTTATGGCGCACGGACATGCCTTCGTTACGGAAGCTGCGGTTGATTTCAAACACGCGTTCCAAACCGCCGACAACCAAGCGTTTCAGATACAGCTCGGGCGCGATGCGCAGGTAGAGCGGAATGTCCAAGGCATTGTGGTGGGTAACGAACGGTTTCGCTGTCGCGCCGCCCGGAATCGGGTGCATCATTGGGGTTTCGACTTCCAAATAATGCTCGTTGACCATGAAATTGCGCACGGATTGGATAATTTGGCTGCGTTTGATGAAGGTATTGCGCGATTCTTCGTTGGCAATCAAATCGACGTAGCGTTGACGGTATTTGGTTTCCTGATCGTTCAAACCTTTGTGTTTGTCCGGCAGAGGGCGCAGGGATTTGGACAGTAGGCGGATGTTGGACACGCGCACGGTCAATTCGCCGTGGTTGGTTTTGAACAAAGTACCTTCCGCGCCGACGATGTCGCCCAGGTCCCAGTGGTTGAAGTCGTCCAAAACTTCTTGGCTCACGCCTTTGTTGTTCAAATAAAGCTGGATTTGACCGGTAACGTCTTGAATGGTGGCGAAGCTGGCTTTGCCCATTTGACGTTTGAGCATCATGCGGCCGGCCACTTTGACGGGAATGCCTTGCGGGTCGAGTTCTTCTTTGCTGATTTCACCGTATTGGGTGTGCAGGTCGGCGGCAAAGCTGTCGCGTTTGAAATCGTTAGGGTAGGCATTGCGTTCTTTGCGGATGTTGTGCAGTTTCTCGCGGCGCAGGGCGATGATTTGGTTTTCGTCCAATTGCGGCTCGATTTGCGGATTGTTTTGTTCGCTCATGGTGTTTTCCGGAAAAATGAGTCAGGCTGCCGGAGTTTTCAGACGGCCTGAATAAAGTGAAAAATTGGCTCTATTTTACGCGATGTCGGTGTTTTTTTCTATAAAGGCAGAAAGGCCGTCTGAAACCTGAAAAATCGGTTTCAGACGGCCTTTTGTTTTATGAAGGGCAGTATCGGCAGTTAGATATCGGTTTCTAAATAAACAACTTGGGTTTGCAGATATTCTTCCAAGCCGTGTTTGCCGTCGGCGCCGCCGATACCTGATTTTTTCCAACCGGCATGGAAGCCCTGCATGGCTTCAAAGTTTTCGCGGTTGATGTAGGTTTCGCCGAAACGCAGACGGCGGGTTACATAAAACGCTTCATTCAGATTGGTGGTATAGACGGAGCTGGTCAGGCCGAATTCGCTGTCGTTTGCCAAAGCAATGACTTGATCGAGCGTGTCGAAAGTGGCAACAGGCAGGACGGGGCCGAAGGTTTCTTCCTTCATGATGTCCATGCTGTTGTCGGTATTGGTCAGCAGGGTAGGTTCGAAGAAGTAGCCTTTGCCGTCGGCACGTTTGCCGCCGCAAACCAAAGTTGCGCCTTGTCGAACTGCACGTTCGACTTTCTCGGCAACGGCTTTGACGGCGCGCTCTTCAATCAATGGGCCCATTTCCAGTGCGCCAGGTTCGGCCTTAGCTGGATTGCCGTAGCGCACGCCTTTCATGGCGGCGGTCATTTTTTCAATAAATGCGTCTTTCAGGCTGTTGTGGACATACACGCGTTCGGCGCAGTTACAGATTTGACCAGTATTGCCCACGCGTGAAGCCAAGATGGATTTGACGGCCAGATCCAGGTCGGCATCTTTCAAAACGATGGCAGGGGCTTTGCCGCCCAGTTCCAGTGAGACTTTGGTAATGTTGGCGGCGGCAGCTTCCATTACTTGACGGCCTGCTTCTACAGAACCGGTCAGGCTGACCATATCGACTTGCGGATGCGATGCTAAGGCATTGCCGATTTCTGCGCCTGGGCCGTTGACGACGTTGAATACGCCGGCAGGTAAGCCTGAAGCATGAACGATTTCAGCAAAGATGTGGCAGTTAATCGGGGTAACGCTGCTTGGTTTGACGACGATGGTATTGCCTGTTACCAAAGCCGGGCCCATTTTGCGGGCGATCAGGAAGAATGGGAAGTTCCACGGCAAAATGCCGGCGATTACGCCCAAAGGACGTTTGAACAATAAAATGTTTTCGCGCGGACGGTCGCTTTGGATGATTTCGCCTTCATAACGGCGCGCCCATTCGGCTTGGTAATCGAGATAATCGGCAGTGAACATGACTTCTATGCGTGCCAAATCTTTGGTTTTTCCGCCTTCGGCAACAATGGTATCCGTCAGCTCGTCGGCACGTTCGCGGATGCCTTGGGCAATTTTGCGCAGGTATGCGCCGCGCTCAACGGCAGGCAAACGCTCCCATGTAGTTTGCGCATCTCTGGCCGCGGCAACGGCACGATCAACATCGGCTTTTCCACCTTTAGGCTCACGCGCGATGACTTCTTCGGTTGCCGGATTCAATACATCACGCCATGTACCGTTAAAGTCGGTTTCAAAGCGGCCGTTGATATACATAGACAGTTGTTTCATCAAACCTTCTCCTGTTGTTGTAGTTGGATGTAGTTTTAGTCTATGCCTAAATTGTCTGGCATACAAGAGGATTTGGCATGGGTTGATGGTAGGTATTTGGAAGTTTTTAGAAAAAGATGTTGGGTGGGGGAGTTGGGTTTGATTGATTCAAGAGGTTGGTGCTGGTGTGATGCCTTGAGTTGCATCCATAACAGCATTGTGACAAAGCTCGGATATTGCTTGATTTTGATGATGAGAAAGGTATCAAGTGAAGAAAGGCTTGATGGAGAATATAAAAAAAACCTGCTTTTTTCAAAGCAGGTTTTCATATTTGGTGGGTCGTGAGCGATTCGAACGCTCGACCAACGGATTAAAAGTCCGCTGCTCTACCGACTGAGCTAACGACCCGATAAGCTGTGCATTATAGGGAGATTGTTTCTTTTCGTCAACTGTTTTTTTGAAATTTTTTTCAAAAAACGTAAACCAGCTGTTATTTGGCGTTAATTCTCCCTTTTTCGAGTATTAATTATGTTATGATTCTCTAATCTGTCAGTTCTGATGGATATTTTTTAGACCAAAGGATATACAACATGAAAAAATTATTGATTGCTGCGATGATGGTGGCTGGTTTGGCTGCTTGTTCTCAAGAGGCGAAACAGGAAACTCAAGAAGCGGCTTCTGCCGTTGCTTCTGATGTGAACGCTGCTGCCGAACACGCGGCTTCTGCTGCCGATGCTGCTTCTTCCGAAGCTAAAGGCGCTGCTGAACAGGCTGTTTCTGACGCTAAAGAAGCCGGTGCCGATGCGAAGGAAACTGCGGAGAAAGCAATTTCCGATGCTAAAGAAACTACCGGTAAAGCCATCGATGGTGCTAAAGAAGCCAGCGACAAAGCCTTGGACGATGCAAAAGCTGCTGTGGGTGAAGCTAAAGATGCTGCCAAAGATGCGGCTAAAGATGCTTTGGGTAAAGCAGCCGATGTGACTCAAGAAGCTGCCGACAAATTGAAAGACGCTGCTAAATAAGCTGGTGTTTGATATTTGAAAAGGCCGTCTGAAATGTTCAGACGGCCTTTTTATATCGGCAGATTATTTTTTCTCTTGCTGACGCGTGTACACCAAAGAAGTCAGGATGGAGGCACCCAGTGCGCCGAAGACGACGGACAGGGAAATGGAAATCGGGATATGTACCCAGTGCATAATCAGCATCTTGATACCGATAAAGCTCAACACGAAAGCCAAGCCGTATTTGAGGAAAATAAAGCGTTCGGCAAAGTCTGCCAGTAAGAAGTACATGGCACGCAGGCCTAAGATGGCAAAAATGTTGGAGGTGAGGACGATGAAAGGGTCGGTGGTTACGGCAAAAATAGCGGGGATGCTGTCCACGGCGAAGATGACGTCGCTCAATTCGATCATAATCAATACCAGCAAAAGCGGTGTGGCGATGCGTTTGCCGTTCTCGATGGTAAAGAATTTTTCACCGTCAAACTGTTGGCTGGTCGGGATGACTTTTTTGAGCAGGGTCAGGATCTTGTTTTGGGAAAGATCTTCTTCAGCTTCGGCTTCGGGCTTCATCATGTGAATGCCGGTGTATAAGAGGAATGCGCCGAAGAGGTACAAAATCCATTCAAATTGTTGTACCAAGGCTGCGCCGATGAAGATCATGATGGCGCGCAGGACGATGGCGCCGAATACGCCATAGAGCAAGACGCGGTGTTGGAATTTGGATTCGACTTTGAAGTAGCCGAAAATCATCAGGAAAACGAAGATGTTATCAACGGCAAGGGATTTTTCAAGCACATAGCCGGTGAAGAATTCGAGGACTTTTTCTTTGGCGACAACGGCCCCGTAAGCCGGGTTGCTCGCCAGTTCAAAATAGAGCCAGCCTGCAAATGCGCAGGATACGGCTACCCAAATGCCGCTCCAGGCGAGGGCTTCTTTGATGCTGACTTTGTGGGCGCCGTTTTTTTTCAGCGATACCATATCGATGGCGATCATGATTAAGACGGCAATAAAGAAGATGCCGTAAAACATCGGCGAGCCGACGGACGGGTATTGGGTCATAAAAAATCCTTGTGTGTGGGGTATGGGTAAGGTTTACCAAGACAGGTAGAACATCGCCTTGGCAAAAAAGACGATAAACAGCATATGGCTGAATACGACGGCGTGTATGTATTTCGACCAGCCGACGGTGAGGGTGTGCCGTGCCATTTTAACGACGGCGATGGCAAAATGTACCAAAACGCTTACTGCCAACAGGATTTTGATGCTCAGCATGATGCCGAAAGAGCTGTCGAATGGGTGGTGAAGTATCGGCAGGTAGCGGTTGTACACCATCACGATGCCGCTGATGAACAAGGTAATGACGACAGGCGGCATTACGCGGACGGCACGATAGGACATGGCACGTTCGACTTCGCGGCGCGATTCGCGCGAAACGCGGCCGGTGTGCAAAACGGAGAGAACCAGCATTTCGAAAAATACGCCGCCGACAAAGGC
>NZ_JBQCTZ010000186.1:0-6677 GCF_051963715.1 Neisseria sp. P0001.S005
ACCTGCCCCGGCGGCCTGCGCGACATCCACACCCTTATCTGGACAGCCAAAGCACAAGGCATAGACAGCAACCCCACCGCCCTCGTTACCGCCGGTGTCCTCACACGCACCGAAGCCGGTATGTTGGCCCATGGCTACCGCCGGCTCGCCAACATCCGCATTTATCTCCACCTTACTGCCGACAGCCCCGAAGACAGGCTGCTTTTCGACTACCAGTCCCAAGTTGCCGAAAGCTTAGGCTATACCCAACCCGACATCCGCGGCCGAAGCGAAGCCCTAATGCACACCTTCTACCGTGCCACCAAAGCCATCAAACAACTCAACGGCATCCTCATTCCGGTTCTCAAAAACCATCAAACCTCCAGCCGTCCCCAACATATCCACCCCATCGACAGCCACTACAAACGCATCGGCCACCAAATCGCCGCCAACGACCTTGCCCTGTTCGAGCAAAATCCCGAACACATCTTCACCATCATTCAAACCATGCAGGAGCAAAACATCACCACCATCGAGCCGCAAACCCTGCGTGCATGGTGGGCATCCACACGAAAAATCAACGCCCGTTTCACCCAAAATCCAGAAAACCGCCGCCGCTTTATCCAATTCTTCAAACACGGCACCGGCCTTACCCAAACCCTCCGTTTTCTCAACCTCTACGGCGTACTTGGCCGCTATCTCCCCGCATGGGAAAAAATCACCGGCCTGCTCCAACACGACCTCTTCCATATTTACCCCGTAGACGACCACATCCTGACCGTCGTCCGCAATATGCGCCGTCTCGCCATCGAAACCCACAGTCACGAAATGCCCGAGGCCAGCGCCATCATGCAGGCCTACCCAAGACCGCATGTCCTCTACACCGCCGCCCTGCTGCACGACATCGCCAAAGGCCGTGGCGGCGATCACGCCAAAGAAGGCATCAAAGACGCACAACAATTCGCCGCCAACCACTACTACACCGAAGAAGAAAGCCACCTCCTCGCATGGCTGGTTGAAAACCACCTGCTCATGTCCACCGTTGCCCAAAAAGAAGACATCCAAGATCCCCATGTCCTCCAAGCCTTTTGCCGCCGTATTCCCACGCGCGAATACCTCGACGCACTCTACCTGCTTACCATTGCCGACATCCGCGGCACCAACCCCAAACTTTGGAACACATGGCGCGCCAGTCTGCTCCAAACCCTCTACCACAGCACCGCCGCCGTTTTAAACAGCAAACACCACGATCCCGAACGCCTCCCCAACCGACGCGAACAAGCCTCGACCGATCAGCTCACACGCGCGGCCGTTCCCCTCAAAAACCAACAAAAACTCCGCCGCATCCTCGGCAGCGCATACTACGTCCGCCATCAGACGCGGGAAATCCTCTGGCACACCGCAAACCTCGCCTATGACACCCAAAGTCCGGCCGTCCGCAGCCGTATCCTCCCCCAAAGCAACAGCCTTCAAGTCATGGTATTCATGCCCAATGGCGACCGCCTCTTCGCACGCCTCTGCCGCATCTTCAGCAGCCACCGCTTCGACATCCAAGCCGCCCGTGCCTTCATTACCGAGCACGACTACATCCTTGACACCTTTATCCTGCAACTTCCCGACAATCTCCCGCCCGAAGAATATCCCGACCGTCAAAGCGCACTCGAAGCCGAACTCAACAGCTTCATCCACGGCAATACCACCGTCCAAAAACAAAGCGGCCGCCCGCACATCAGCCGCCGCATCCGCCACATTCCCATTCCGCCTACCGTAATCATCACCCCCGAAGAAGATTATCCCGGCTGGCACACCATAGACATCACCGCCGTCAACCGCCCCCATCTCCTCGCCGATATCGCCGAGACCTTCTTTGCACACAACATCAGCCTGCGCTACGCCAAAATAACCACCTTGGATCAGCGCATTGAGGACAGCTTCATTACCTACAGCCCATCCCTACAAGACCCGCAAACCCAAAACACCCTAAAACAGGCATTGATCGAAGTCTTGACCCCATAAAGGCCGTCTGAACATCTTAAAAACATAGGGTGAGCATTTTTTGCTCACCCTAATCGCACCCAAAAATATAAACATCTTGAATATACCCTTCTAAAACACTCAAGAAATCCAAAGCCTTAAAATTTAAAACCAGAACTTCCTTCTGACATAAAACTACATTCTAAAATCATAATACAAATGGATATAATTCCAATAACAAATTTTCATTCACCTATTACACCAAACCTTCTTCAAAAATCCTTCCTTCCAAATTTTCTCCTTATCCGTATTCAAACAAAATACGCATACAAAATAAAACCCATAAAAAACAAAAAAATAAAATCACAAAATATTAAACTCACCGATTAATCCATAAAAATACCGTCTATCTAAATCAATTAACATATTATTGAGTCAAGCTTAATTTCTGACGAAAAACGTCACATGCCCAAACTTGCACACACTCTCTGTCACAAAAAACACAAAACTGACAAAAAACGTCAACCCCCTAATTTCCCTAAAATCCTGAAACTTTCAAACAAAACCTCACAAAATTTAAAATTAAAAAATAATCCCAATAAAAACAATAAACAAAAAATAAAAAATAAAATTTTCAGCCTAATTTCCACACTTGGCACACTGACTGCTTGAAACAACACATCCGATAAGGCCCAAGCCTCAAAGCAGCAAGCCCGACGGAAGCTGTATATTCCTTCTTACTTATGGTTTACTCATAATACATAGTGCCAAGCACATTACGGACTTTTTACTTAAACACAATTATTCACATTTTTAAACTGGAATTTTAAACAATGAAAGCAATCCAAAAAGGTTTCTCCCTGATCGAATTGATGATCGTCATCGCGATTCTCGGCATCTTGGCAGTTATCGCCCTGCCTGCATACCAAGACTACACTGCACGTGCCCAAGTTTCTGAAGCCATCTTATTGATGGAAGGTCAAAAGTCTGCTGTTGTTGAATACTATGCAGATAAAGGTAAATGGCCTACTAGTAATACAGAGGCTGGTATTGCAGCTGCTGCCGATATTACAGGTAAATATGTTGAAAAAGTAGAAGTTGGTGGTAACGGTGTTATTACTGCCAAAATGAAAAGTAATAACGTAAATAAGCAAATTGAAGGCAAAACCGTATCCCTTACTCCTCATGCCACTACTGCCACTGCCAGTGCTACTCCTGGTACAACTGCCAGTGCAACTGCTAACGGCTCCTTTACTTGGACTTGTAGTACTCCAGGCGGAACAGATGGCGTAGCTACAAAATTCTTGCCTTCCTCTTGCCGTCCTGATGCTACTACAGGTGGTTCTGGAACAGGTGGTTCTGGAACAGGTGGTTCTTGAACAGGTGGTTCTTGAACAGGTGGTTCTTGAACAGGTGGTTAATTTAAATATCTAACAAAAGATATTCGACTCAAAGCAAATCCCATAAGGATTATGGGATTTGCTTTATAAAATAAAAATAAGAAAACGACATACTCAAAAAAATGAAAAAACTACGCAAAGCCCAAATCGGCTTTAGCCTGATTGAGTTGATGATTGTTATCGGCATTATCGGCATTTTGGCAGTAGCGGCTCTTCCTGCATACCAAAACTATGTTGCCAGAGCACAAGTAGCAGAAGGCATTATGCTGGCCGGCAGCATGAAAAGCTATGTTGAAGAAGCCTATGCAAATAAAGGCAGCTTGCCGCTTGACCTCAATATCAAGCAACTCGCTTCAGACGACAATAAAGTCGGTAACTATGTAAAGATTGTCCGTATTGAAGATAACGGCACTATTGTTGTCGCCATCGGTAATCAAGCTGCTGTTCCTGTGAAGAATACTGAAATCCACCTGACACCAAGTTTTGCAAAAACAGGTGCTACTAAAGGCACAACAGTTTGGTCTTGCGGTGGCACCATGGATACACAATTCCTTCCTGTATCCTGCAAACAGAGCCTGTAAGCTTATTTCCCAAAACACAAAAATACATTGCGAAGAAAACACCCCAAACAAAGCCAAATACAAACGCGGAAAACGAATCAAAGCAAAAGAACAAAACTCTCCAAAACACGGTCATTAAGAGCCTGAATGATCACATTACGAAAATAAATGCCGTCTGAAATTCATTTTCAGACGGCCTCTTTATATCCAATCCTAATATGACATAAAACTTTGATCTAGATTAGTTTCAGACGGCCTTCATCTTTTCACCACTACATAAAACAAATTCGCAACACTCCTTATAAGACAATTTGTCGCCTATCTGAACTCAATATATAATTTAACCATACAAGTCTTTATTTTTAAGCATTTTTCATTTTTAAAACATACATTACCTACATTGGGAGAACCATCATGCCTCATCTAAACTTGGATAAAACGGATTTAAAGATTCTGCAGGTTTTGCAGGAAAATGGGCGGTTGAGCAATGTTGAACTTTCTGAAAAGGTGGCGCTCTCCCCTTCTCCCTGCCTGCGCCGTCTCAAACAACTTGAAGATGCGGGCATTATTCAAAAATACGCGGCCCAGCTTTCTCCCGTATCTTTAGGCTTGGGTTTGCAGGCTTTTATCCGTGTTTCAATTAGCAAGGCAAAAGATGCGCGCGAGGATTTTTCAGAATCTGTCCGCGCTTGGCCGGAAGTATTGAGCTGCTTTGCTTTAACGGGCGAAACCGATTATCTGCTCCATGCGTTCTTTACCGATATGAACGCGTTTTCACATTTTGTTTTGGACACGTTGCTTTCACACCACGGCGTGCAAGATGCGCAATCGAGTTTTGTGTTGAAAGAAATTAAAAACACGACTGCTCTGCCTTTGGTTCATTTGGTTCAGGATTAATGATTTGAAACTGATAAAGGCCGTCTGTTGTTCAGACGGCCTTTTGAATTCCAATGGTTTGCTTTAACATCCATACACTTGTATACTTTTTAAGAATAATTCACATAAGCTTTTGCTATGACTGACACCGCCCATCTCGATACCAATACTGTTTCAGAACATACCAAACAATGGCTGGAAAAAGCCGTTATCGGCCTGAATCTCTGCCCGTTTGCCAAAGCGCCGCACGTTAAAAACCTGGTTCGCATCGTTGTCAGCGAAGCCCGTCATTTGGACGGTTTCCTTGAGGACTTGGATCGTGAATTGCAGCTTCTGGGCAATACACCCGCTTCGGAATTGGAAACCACTTTACTGGTTCATCCGACGCTATTCCCTGATTTTGAAACCTTCAACCAAATGCTGGAAATTGCCGACGATGCGGTTATAGAAAACGAATTGGAAGGCATTGTCCAAATTGCGCCGTTCCATCCCGATTTTCAATTTGAAGGCACTGAAGCCGACGACATCAGCAACTACACCAACCGCTCGCCCTACCCGACCTTGCATCTGATTCGTGAAGACAGTATTGCCAAAGCGGCTGAAGCATTTCCTGATGCCTCGGCAATTTTCGACCGCAATATCGCACTACTGGAAAAAATGGGGCATGAGGGCTGGGATAAATTAGACATTCCGCGTTGTCCATTTCCACATCACAAGCCGTCTGAAAACAAATAATTGGTGACGGGAAGATGGTTCGCTATTTATTGATTTTTTGCGGCGCATTGTCGCTTGTCTTGGGCATTATCGGCATTTTCCTGCCATTACTGCCGACTACGCCTTTCATTTTATTGACCGCCGCCTGCTGGGCAAAAGCTTCGCCGCGCTTTCACAATTGGCTGTATCATCACCGCCATTTCGGCCCGATCATACAAAACTGGGAAAATAATGGCGCCGTGCCGCGCAAGGCAAAGTTCTTCGCTATCGGCATGATGGCCCTTTCTTGCCTGTTTATGTTTTGGCAATTTCCAGAACGCTGGTGGATTGGTGCTGTATCATCAGTCTTCTGTAGCTGCGTGGCTGTGTGGATGTGGTTACGGCCGGAAGCATAAATTAAAACAGGTGGGCATTTTTGCTTACCTGTTTTTTTTGTTTTCATACCCAATTTATCCATTAAAACAATCAGTAAGAACTAAAACACACTATTCAACCCTCATTTTTCAGACGGCCTCCATTTATTCAATTAAATGTAAATTTTAGCTAAAATTAATTCAAAATATTTTTTCGATAGTATTATTTTCAAGATTTCAAGCTCCTGTTTCAAAAACATTTTTTTACTACTTCCAACTACTCCCATCGCTTTTATTCCTTTATTTGTATCAACATTTCTTTTGATTCCAACACTCTAAACCGTCCCTTAACACTTGCTTTGCGTTATACTTTCCCCTGACACAACCGCGCAGTTCGTCTGGATATTTTCAGACGGCCTGAATATTTCACCGCCGTGCTCTCTCAACGAAGTTCCTCACGGCGCAACAGAATAAAAAGGAAATACCATGCGCTATCTCTCATTTTTACTGCTTCTTGCCGCCCTTCCTGCTGCGGCATCCGATTTTAACGGCTCATCCGCAAGCCTGCTTTGGGGTCTGCCGTTTGCACTGATTCTCTTGTCTATTGCACTCGGGCCTCTGTTTTTCTCCCATATTTGGCACCATCACTTCGGCAAAATTACAGCGTTTTGGACACTGCTGTTTTTAACGCCATTCATCATAACCTTTGGTTTCGGAGCAGGCGTACACACCGTCGCCCACGCGTTGGTTGAAGAATATATCCCCTTTATCCTGCTGCTTTTGGCGCTCTATACCATTTCAGGCGGTATTTTTGTCAGCGG
>NZ_JBQCTZ010000187.1:0-6666 GCF_051963715.1 Neisseria sp. P0001.S005
CTGATGGCAAGGCCCATGCCGAAAGTGAAGATCATCAACAGGGCTACGCCGACGTTGCTGTAACGGTTTTTCTCGATTAGGAAGGTCATGCCGTAGAAGAAGCCGAAGAAGGCGGCCAGGGCAACATAGTATGAACCGAACATGGAGAAAATGTTAAAGCCTGTTTTGGCGGAAAAGAACGCGCCGGCAACGGCAGGAATGAAAGACAGGCCGAGCAGGCGGTAGGTTTTTTGCAGGACGGTATTTTTGGCAACCGAGCCTTGCGAGGTATAGTCGTAAACGTCGTTTTGCATGGCGTTTGCTCCAGTATGGATTGAAAATGAATGAAATTTGGATTTTAACAGAGAATCAGGGGTTTGTATGATTTATCTGTTCTATTTGCCTAATATGCGGGGCAATCGGGAATTTTAAAGGCCGTCTGAAAATCGGGTTTCAGACGGCCTTGGCTTTTCAATGCTTATTTAGGCTCTTGCGGAACATAGCCTTGTACGGCATCTGCGCCGTCGCCGAAGAAGTATTGTTCCATCTGCTGTGCGAGGTATTCGCGTGCGCGCGGATCGGCAAGGCTTAAGCGGTTTTCGTTGATGAGCATGGTTTGGTGACGGGTCCAAGCCATCCATGCTTCTTGGGAAACGTTTTCAAAAATGCGTTTGCCCAATTCGTTGGGCAGCGGCGGAAATTTCATGCCTTCGGCTTCTTTGCCGAGTTTGACGCAGTGAACCATACGGGTCATGGCGGTTTCCTTATGTGGGGGTTGTAAAGGTTGGTATTTTAGCCGATTGCACGGATAGGGGAAAGCGTGGGTTTCAGACGGCCTGAAACCTTGCTATGATGGTCTTTTCTGTTTATTCAGACAAAGATTATGAACCGCCTCGATACTGCCCGCCGCCATTCCCTGTTCCTCGCCCGCCAGCTCGACAACGGCAAACTCAAGCCCGAAATTTTCCTGCCCATGCTGGACAAGGTGTTGACCGAAGCGGATTTCCAAGCCTTTGCCGACTGGGAAAAAATCCGCGCGGAAGAAAACGAGGAAGAGTTGGCTCGGCAGTTGCGCGAGTTGCGCCGTTATGTGGTGTCGCAGATTATCGTGCGCGATATAAACCGCATCAGCGATTTGAACGAAGTTACCCGCACGATTACGCTGTTTGCCGATTTTGCCGTCAATACCGCGCTGGATTTCGCCTACGCCTATTATCGGGACATGTACGGAACGCCGATCGGGCGTTATACAAAATCGCCGCAGCATTTGAGCGTGGTGGCGATGGGCAAGGCGGGCGGCTATGAGTTGAACGTGTCTTCCGACATCGATTTGATTTTCGTTTATCCCGAATCGGGCGACACCGACGGCAGGCGCGAACGGGGCAACCAGGAATTTTTCACCAAAGTCGGGCAGAAACTGATTGCGCTGCTGAACGACATTACCGCCGACGGGCAGGTGTTCCGCGTTGATATGCGGTTGCGGCCGGACGGCGATTCGGGCGCGCTGGTATTGAGTGAAACCGCGCTGGAGCAATATTTGATTACACAGGGGCGCGAATGGGAACGCTACGCGTGGTGCAAAGGTCGCGTGGTTACGCCGTATCCGAACGACATCAAATCGCTGGTGCGCCCTTTTGTATTCCGCAAATATCTAGATTACAGCGCGTATGAGGCGATGCGGAACCTGCACCGCCAAATCCGCAGCGAAGTCAGCAAAAAAGGCATGGCGGACAACATCAAACTCGGCGCGGGCGGCATCCGCGAAGTCGAATTTATCGCCCAGATTTTCCAGATGATACGCGGCGGACAAATGCGTGCGCTGCAACTGAAAGGCACGCAGGAAACGCTGAAGAAACTTGCCGAGCTGGGTATCATGCCGTCTGAAAACGTCGAAACCCTGCTTGCCGCCTACCGCTTCCTGCGCGACGTCGAACACCGCCTGCAATACTGGGACGATCAGCAAACCCAAACCCTGCCCACCTCGCCCGAACAGCAGCAACTGCTCGCCGAAAGCATGGGGTTCGACAGCTACTCCGCCTTTTCAGACGACCTCAACGTTCATCGAAACAAAGTCAATCAGTTGTTCAACGAAATTTTGAGCGAACCCGAAGAGCAAACACAGGACAACAGCGAATGGCAATGGGCATGGCAGGACAAACCCGACGAAGAAGAGCGGCAAGGTCGTCTGAAAGAACACGGGTTCGATGCCGAAACCATCGCCCCAAGGCTCGACCAAATCCGGCACGGCCATAAATACCGCCATCTCTCCGCACACGCCCAGCCGCGTTTCGACGCCATTGTGCCGCTATTTGTACAGGCGGCGGCAGAGCAAAGCAACCCGACCGATACGCTGATGCGGCTGTTTGACTTCCTCGAAAACATCAGCCGCCGCTCCGCCTATCTCGCCTTTCTCAACGAACATCCGCAAACCTTGTCGCAACTGGCGCAGATTATGAGCCAAAGCTCATGGGTGGCGGCATATCTGAGCAAATATCCGATTCTGCTGGACGAACTCATCAGCGCGCAGCTTTTAGATACCGCGTTCGACTGGCAAGCCCTTGCCGCCGCCCTTTCAGACGACCTCAAAGCCTGCGGCGGCGACACCGAAGCGCAAATGGACACCCTGCGCCGCTTCCAACACGCCCAAGTCTTCCGCCTCGCCGTCCAAGACCTCGCCGGACTGTGGACGGTAGAATCCCTCTCCGACCAACTCTCCGCCCTCGCCGACACCATACTCGCCGCCGCCCTGCCGTGCGTGTGGGCGGATATGCCCAAAAAACACCGCGACACCCCGCAATTCGCCGTCGTCGGCTACGGCAAACTCGGCGGTAAAGAACTCGGCTACGCCTCCGACCTCGACCTCGTCTATCTCTACGACGATCCCCATCCCGACGCAGGCGACGTGTACAGCCGCCTCGCCCGCCGCCTGACCAACTGGCTTTCCGCCGCCACCGGCGCAGGCAGCCTCTACGAAACCGACCTGCGCCTGCGCCCCAACGGCGACGCCGGCTTCCTCGCCCACAGCATCGCTGCCTTCGAAAAATATCAGCGCGAAAACGCCTGGACATGGGAACACCAGTCCCTCACCCGCGCCCGCTTCATCTGCGGCACACCCGAAATTCAGACGGCCTTCGACCGTATCCGCACCGAAATCCTCACCGCCGAACGCGACCAAACCGCCTTGGCAGGCGAAATCATCGAAATGCGCGAAAAAATGTTCCCCACCCATCCGCCTGCCGACAGCAACGTCAAATACGCGCGCGGCGGCGTGGTCGACGTCGAATTTATCGTCCAATACCTCATCCTTGCCCATGCCCGCCAGTATCCACAACTCTTGGACAACTACGGCAACATCGCTCTGTTGAACATTGCCGCCGACTGCGGCCTCATCGACAAAACCCTTGCCGAACAAAGCCGCACCGCCTACCGCTTCTACCGCCAGCAGCAACACAACACCAAACTGCGCGATGCCAAAAAAACCGAAGTGACGGACGAATTGCTGACCCATTACGGCAATGTGCGAAAACTATGGCAGGAAGTATTCGGGGCAGAAGTAAAGTTCGGATAAGTAGCCATTTATCCGATTAAGGCATACTTTCGGGCATAAAAAAACGTTGTTTGGTGAACCTAATAAAAAGGCCGTCTGAAACTTTTCAGACGGCCTTTTATGGTATTTATTCTTCTTCCTCTTCCTGTTCTGCCTCTGCAGGTTTTTCAAGGAAGTTGCCTGCCAACCACAGTAAAGCGCCACTACCCGTAATGCCTGCTTTAATCCATAGGGCGGTATCTTCGACCCATTCGTAAATCCAGACCAAAACTTTTGGTACCGCGTTCATATAATTCAAACCGAATGCCAAATCGATCGCAAATCTTTTCCGCTGTTCTTGAAAGAATGCGAATTTCGGTTTAACTTCGGCATACCGTCTCAACGGTTTAAAATCCTGCGGGATTGGTGTCGAATTTAGAGCTAATCTACGTTAGCCCCAAATATTTTGGAGAATGGCTATTTGTCCAAAACTTTAGCATTGACTAACAAGCGCACCGCTGTACCTTCATAACGCTGGTTCAACCACGCCTGTAAGCGTTCGTGATCTTTGGCAGGCAGAGGCTCCTTAAATTCGAGCGAGACCACGACAATATCGTTACTTATGTCTGCCTGTTTGTTTTGACTGCTTTCAGGCTGCTCCTGTGTAGTGGGTGCCGTTTGCGCTTTCTCCCAAACCAAGCCGCGTCCGACAACGATTTTTTCCGCTTCCGGATATTGGGCTTTTAATTCCTTGAGTACCGCAGCATCGTCAGCACCGGCAGTTTTACCTGCAAGCACGGTATCTATGTAGGCTTGTTGCTCTTTCAACTCATTTTGCTGCTGCGCCGAGTTGTTTCGGCTTGCCAGCAATTCTTCGATTTTAGCATCGTCCCCTCCCGCATAGACCACGTTGACCTTCGGCGCTTTCACACCTGACACTTCAAGGCTCTTCACCAATAAGGCAGAAATTTTCTCAGCATTGCCCGTTCCGTTGACAATCAGACCGACCATATTTTCTCTGTGGTTCAAAATCTTACGCAGCACGAAAAAACCTTCCTGTTGCTGTGCGGTGGCAATGGCGGAATTGGCTTTGGTGTTGAAGATCTCCTGACGCACCAGTCCTGATGCCATATAGCCGCTCGGAATCATCACAGCCAGTACGACGGCGGTAATAATGATACTTTGCAACCGGCGTTTGGATTCCGTTACCAACCCCCTGCGCGGCAGCTTGAGCAGCTTGGAAAACAACAAGGTCGAAAAAGCGATGAACACGCAGTTGATGGCAAACAGATAAAAAGCGCCAAAAAAATATTGCCAGTTGCCATGAGCCAGTCCGTAGCCCGCGGTACACAGTGGCGGCATCAATGCGGTCGCAATCGCCACACCCGGTATGGCATTGCCTCCTTCTTTTCGGGTCTGCGCCACAATGCCCGCACTACCGCCGAAGAAGGCAATCAACACATCCCAAAGAGTCGGCTGAGTACGCGCCAAAAGCTCACTTTGCGCCTCTTTAAGCGGGGTTAACAGGAAATACAACGTAGCGGTAATCAAGCTGATGACGACAAATATAATAATATTGCGTGCCGCTTGGCGGATCAGCGTAGTATCGCCGACCGCCAAACCATAACCCATACCGACTATCGGCCCCATCAACGGCGAAATCAACATTGCGCCGATCACTACCGCCGTGCTGTTGACATTCAGACCGATACTCGCCACAGCAATGGCAAATATCAATACCCACATATTGGTTCCGGACACCCGAGTATTGGCACGAATGACGGAATCGATTTTGTCAGGATGAGCTTGGTCATGTGCAAGATTGAACACATCTTGCAACTTGGTCATGGCAACGTTGTCTGCTACTTCCTGTTTTTTACTATTTTCTTGTTCTAGTTCTTGCATGTTCTTACCTTTATGCCGAGGATAAATAAAGTACTGCCCAAGCTTTTCATCATTATTCCTTATAAAATCAAATGGGTGCATCAAAACCAATCAACAGGTGCAATGAAGCTGAGTGAATGTGAATATGTCAAAAGATGACATTATAGTAGGTTTTATGTAAGGAAGATTTTTTGTTTACGTAGTACTGATTTAGCTTAAGCATGATCTGCAAAAACTGTTCTCATTTTCTGTCGATATTGTGATACAGCAAAACAAGTTCTAAAATATGCTGCTTATTTATATATTAAAAACAAGGAGAAGCTGATGTCTAAGGTTGCGGTACTCGGTGGCGGTCTTTCTGGCCGTCTGATGGCGTTCCAATTGGCAGAACAGGATATTTCGGTCGAGTTGTTTGAGAAAGGTGAACGCAACGGCGAACAAGCCGCAGCTTATGTTGCCGCGGCCATGTTGGCGCCGTCTGCAGAAGCGGTGGAGGCAACGCCCGAAGTCATTCGTTTGGGCAAACAAAGCATTGCGCTTTGGCGCGCGATTGTCGGCCGTCTGAATACGCCGGTGATGATGCAGGAAAATGGCAGCCTGATTGTTTGGCACACGCAGGACAAGCCGCTTTCTGCCGAGTTTGCCCGTCATTTGAAGCGCGGCGGCGTGGCGGAACATGAAACCATACGTTGGAATGCGGATGAAATTGCGGCAAACGAGCCGCAACTGGCCGGGCGGTTTTCAGACGGCCTGTATCTGCCGACGGAAGGGCAGCTGGATGGACGGCAGGTATTGAATGCGCTTGCCGATGCTTTGGAATCGATGAATGTAGCGTGCCATTGGTCGTGCGAACGTGAAGTTGAAGATTTGGCGGCGCAATACGATTGGGTCATCGACTGCCGAGGTTATGGTGCAAAGAGCGCGTGGAACAGGCCGTCTGAAAGCGTTTTACGCGGCATACGCGGCGAAGTGGCACGCGTTTACGCCCCCGAAATCGAGCTGTCCCGCCCCGTACGTCTGCTGCATCCGCGCTATCCTTTGTATATCGCGCCGAAGGAAAACCATATTTTTGTGATTGGTGCGACCCAAATCGAAAGCGAAAGCCAAGCGCCGGCAAGCGTGCGTTCCGGTTTGGAACTTTTGTCTGCGCTGTATGCCGTGCATCCGGCATTTGGCGAGGCGAATCTTTTAGAACTGGCCACCGGCCTGCGCCCGACTTTAAACCACCACAACCCCGAAATCCGCTTCAACCGCGAACGCCGCCTGATTGAAGTCAA
>NZ_JBQCTZ010000188.1:0-6662 GCF_051963715.1 Neisseria sp. P0001.S005
CCCGTTCTGACTGCGACCCTCTTGAGCCTGAGTCTGAGCGGCTGCGTCGGCGCACTGATCGGCGGTGCAGCCGTCGGCACCAAATCCGCCGTCGACCGCCGCACCACCGGCGCGCAAACCGACGACAACGTTATGGCCTTGCGCGTCGAGACCACCGCACGCTCCTACCTGCGCCAAAACAACCAAGTCCAAGGCTACACGCCCAAACTGAATGTTGTCGGCTACAACCGCCACCTGCTCCTGCTCGGCCAAGTGGCTACAGAAGGCGAAAAACAATTTGTTGAACGCATCGCCCGTTCCGAACAAGCCGCAGAAGGCGTGTACAACTACATCACCGTTGCCTCACAAGCGCGTTCGCTCGGCGACGTGACCAACGATACTTGGGGTACATCCAAAGTCCGCGCCTCCCTGCTGGGCATCAGCCCGGCTACCCAAGCACGCGTCAAAATCGTGACTTACGGCAACGTGACCTATGTGATGGGCATCCTCACGCCTGACGAACAAGCCCGCGTGACCCAAAAAGTCAGCACGACCGTCGGCGTACAAAAAGTCGTGACCCTCTATCAAAACTACGTTGCCAACTGATTCACAGGCAACCCGGGGCCGTCTGAATATTCAGACGGCCATTCCTCCAACAATTACCCGACCCATCATGTCCAAGAATAATAAACCCCCTTTCCAACTTAAGCCCAAACACCTAATCCGCGCTTTATTCCTTGTCAGCTTTATCGCCGTCGCAGCCCTTGTTGCCGGCGTATTCAGCACCCTACACTCCGGTAAAACCGACGTACCCGAAAAAAGCCCTGCCGAACAAACCGACACACGCATTGAAGTTTGGCGCCCCAACGGCACAGTCGAACCTGAAACCGTTCAGCCTGCCAAGGACGGCGACGCAAAAACTGCCTCCGGCAATCCTGTCGTCCCACAAAATGAAAAAGGTGAAAAAGCGGAAGAAGGTGTAAAAAACGACCGCGCCGCTGCACACCGCGGCAAACGCACAGAAAACAAACGCACTGAAGCCGACAAATCAGAAAACACACCATCCGACAACAGCAGCCCTGCCGCTCAAAACAAACCTAAAGCAGACAGCCAGCCGGTAGAAAACAAAGCCGCAAGCAACAAACCTGCCGCACAAGCGATAGAAAACAAACCGGAAAAAGCCAAAGCCCCCGAGTCCAAACCGACTCCGAAAGCCGAGCCTGGGGCAAAACCACAAGCCAAACCGCGCAATAAAGACAATCTCGACAACCTGTTTTAAACAGACGGCACACCCGTCCCGTTCAGACGGCCTCCATGCCGTCTGAAACAAGAAGGAAACCTCATGAACGAAGTCATCATCAAAACCCCCGAAGAAATCGAAAAAATGCGCGAACTCGGCCGCTTGGTCGCCGAAGCCCTCGATTACATCGGCCAATTCGTCAAACCCGGCGTCACCACCAACGAAATCGACAAACTCGTTTACGACTACCACGTCAACGTTCAAGGCGGTTATCCAGCTCCCCTCAACTACGGCAACCCGCCCTACCCGAAATCCTGTTGCACCTCCGTCAACCACGTCATCTGCCATGGCATTCCCGACGACAAGCCGCTGAAAGAAGGCGACATCGTCAACATCGACCTGACCATTAAAAAAGACGGTTTCCACGGCGACTCCAGCCGTATGTTTACCGTCGGCAAAGTCTCCCCGATTGCCCAACGCCTGATCGACGTGACCCACGCCTCCATGATGGCGGGTATAGAAGCGGTCAAACCCGGCGCCACCCTCGGCGACGTCGGCTATGCCTGCCAACAGGTTGCCGAAAATGCCGGCTACTCCGTCGTGCAGGAATTCTGCGGACACGGCATCGGCCGCGGCTTCCACGAAGCACCTCAAGTAGTCCACTACGGCCGCAAAGGTGAGGGCCTCGTCCTCAAACCGGGCATGATTTTTACCATCGAGCCGATGATCAACCAAGGCAAACGCCATCTGCGCATCCTGAACGACGGTTGGACAGTGGTTACCAAAGACCGCTCCCTCTCCGCCCAATGGGAACACGAAGTTTTGGTTACCGAAACCGGCTACGAAATCCTCACCATCAGCCCTGCCAGCGGTAAGCCTTAACCTTGAAAAAACCTTCAGGCCGTCTGAAAACATAGATTCAGACGGCCTGAAGTTTATTCGCATTCTCAACCTAGAAAACCGAATAAAAACTCGAAATTAAGTTTTCACCCAAATTGAATTGTTTAATTATGTAAAAATTTGCTTACGCCATATTTAAGATAAGCGCATAATTTAATGATTTATATAATGAAAATTTACTGAAATAATGAATTAAGAAATATTTACACAAATTATGGCAGACAGCGGAAAACTTCTTTCGAATATACTGTCTAATTATCTAGATCAGTCATTTGCAATACGCCCACATATCACCCCAAAAGCCTACAGGAAAGGGATACAGGCATTCTTGCAGACCCATTTTTATGCCTAGAGGCATGCAACAAATACCACAATAAGGAAGATTCATGAAATCGTTCGAAAAAATTGAAAACATCCGCGATATCCGTAAAAAACTCGGCTTGAACCAAATGGACTTCTGGAGCCGCATTGGTGTGACTCAATCCGGTGGTTCCCGTTACGAATCCGGCCGCAATATGCCTAAACCTGTACGCGAATTGCTGCGTTTGGTACACATCGAGCGCGTAGATTTGGCTAAAGTTAACCGTGACGACTTGGCCGTTGCTTCCCTGCTGAAAAACCGCGACCCTGAGTTGTACGCTTCTCTGAAAAGAGAAGCCAAAGCCGACAAAAGTAAATAATCAAGCTATTCAAAAGGCCGTCTGAAACTCGTTTTCAGACGGCCTTTTTACTTTCTACACCCTAAGGGCATGTCTGCATACATGCCCTTTTCCATTTACGGCTGATACTGTTTGAAATAGTCCAACACGATTTGCGGCAGCCATTGCAGATTCAGACGGCCTTGATCGCGGCTGACAAAACCGACATGACCGCCGTATGCCGGTTGCAGCAGCGTAACGGCCGAGGACACGTCCCGCCCGGTCGGCAGGGCTTCTGGCGGCAGGAAAGGGTCATTGACGGCATTGAGCAGCAGTAACGGCGTACCCACGCCTTTCAGGAACGGTTTGCAGGAATTACGGCGGTAGTAATCGTGGCGGTCGGCAAAACCATGTAGCGGCGCGGTAAAGCGGTCGTCAAAATCGCCAAGCGTTTTGCAGTTTTGCTGGCTTAAGGCCGTCTGAAACTGAGGAATCGCCTGGGCTTTCGGCAACAGCGAATTTAAAAAATAGCGCGTGTAAATCAGTCGCGTCATGCCCTGATCAAATCGCGTACCGGCCGCTACGGCATCAACCGGCGCGGAAACGACGGCAGATGCGCGTGGAACGGCATTGCTGCCCTGCTCACCCAAATATTTGGCCAGGGCATTGCCCCCCAAAGAAACGCCGACAGCGTAGATGGTTGAATAGCGTCGGGCCAGTGTGTTGAGCATAAAGGCGATTTCGGGCGTATCGCCGAGGTGGTAGAACACGGGCGCGGTGTTTTCTATACCGCCGCAACTGCGGAAATGGGCAACCACGCCGTTCCAACCGCGCTGCTGCACGGCTTTCATCAGCTCGACTGCGTAATGACTCTCGCTGCTGCCTTCCAGTCCGTGGAACAAAACCACCAACGGCGCATCAGGATTGGCGCTGTCGACAAAATCGTAGGCAACTTGGGTTTTGCCGGTACTGTCGGGCAGAAGCTCGCGGCGGTAGTCGGGCGCCTTGCCTTGCAGCAGCTTGGCAAACAGAGTATCGGCATGGCCGTTTCTGAGCCAATAAGGCGTGTTGGGCGAACGTATATTCATGGTTTATTTCTTCTGTTTTTCAGACGGCCTGAAGATGAGCATATACACCAGCAAGGCAGTCAGCGTGCCGTTTGTCCAGCCTGCCCAAACGTCGGTGGGATAATGCACGCCCAAATAAATGCGTGAAAACCCGGTCAACAGGGCAAAGGAAATACCGCCTATCCAAGCGGCGCGGCGGTAGCGCGTGCGGCGGCAAAGCAATATCAGCATGACGGCAATGGCGGCGGAAAACGTACTGTGGCCGCTGGGGAAGGAAAAATTGCTCTCTTCAATTAGGCGCGGCCAAAGCAGCGGACGTTCGCGGGCAAACCATACCTTCACAATCAGCATGTTCAAAGTCGGCACCAATGCCGCCAACACGCAAAACAGTGCTTCGCGCTTCTTATCGGCAAAATACAGGGCGGCGGCGACTGCGCCGATCAGCGGCACGGCAATCGCGGTTTTGCCCAGATAGTGCAACACGGTGGCAATCGGATCAAACCATGTGCCCGCGTGGGCATGGACGGCGTGCATCAGCGGCGGCTCAAAAGCAAAGCCGCCATATTGCGCCAGCCAAATACCGATGATGAGGGTTGGCGGCAAAAACAGCAAAGAGGCAAAAGTCAGTGCGCGTCTGGATTGGGCTGGGGATAAATGCATTATTCCACCGTTTCTTTCAAAGTCGCGCCAATCGCCTGCAAACCCTGCAACGCATCTTCCCACGCAGCATCCAGCAAGCGGCAGGCCTCGACTTCCGCTTTGATGCCGAACTCGATATGCGGCGGAGTATAACGGCCGTCTGAATCGGTACGGCCCACGGTGGGCAGGCTGTAAGAACGGATACCGGCGTAGGTACGCTCAAGATGTTCCATAATCGGCGTAATGCGCGACTCGGGTTGGTCGAACACATACACACTGCGGCTGCCGCGTTCGGTTTGGTTAAAGCGGTCGGCGTAATAAGTTTCCAATACCCATTCCGCCATCGGATGCGCCATCACGGGGAAACCGGGGAAGAAATAGTGCTCGCGGATGGAAAATCCGGCGATGTTGTTAAACGGATTGGGCACCAATTCCGCGTCTTCGGGAAAATCCGCCATTTTCAGGCGTTGGGCGTGCTCCGGCGAATCAAGCGGCTCGCCGCGTTTCCGGGTCACGCCTTCGATAAACTTGGCGGCTTCAGGATGGCGAACGACAGGCAAATCCAAAGCAGCCGCGGCGGCTTGGCGGGTATGGTCGTCGGGCGTGGAACCGATGCCGCCGGTAACGAAAGTCGGCAGGCCGTCTGAAAAGCTGCGGCGCAGTTGTTTGACCAACAAATCAGGTTCGTCGGGCAAGTATTGCACTTGATTGAGCTTCAGCCCGCGCGCTTCCAGCAGGGATTTGAAAAAGGCGAAATGCTTGTCTTGGCGGCTGCCGTGCAGTATTTCGTCGCCGATGATGATGAGGTTGAAAGCGTTCATAAATGGGGTTTCTTCTTGGAGGCCGTCTGAAACATTCAGACGGCCTCACGGCTGACAATATGCTCTATTTATAAGATAATGGAACCCGTTTTTCAAGTCTGAAGGAAGAATTCTCCATGAGCCACAACCACACCATCCTGCAACACCTACCCATCGGTCAAAAAGTCGGCATCGCCTTCTCCGGCGGTCTTGATACCTCTGCCGCGCTGTTGTGGATGAAACTCAAAGGCGCGCTGCCTTATGCCTACACTGCCAACCTCGGTCAGCCCGATGAAGACGATTACAACGCCATTCCTAAAAAAGCGATGGAATACGGCGCAGAAAATGCCCGCCTGATTGACTGCCGCGCGCAGTTGGCACACGAAGGCATTGCCGCCATCCAATGCGGCGCGTTCCACGTTTCCACCAGCGGCATCGCCTACTTCAACACCACGCCTCTGGGCCGCGCCGTGACCGGCACCATGCTCGTTTCCGCTATGAAAGAAGACGATGTAAATATTTGGGGCGACGGCAGCACCTACAAAGGCAACGACATCGAGCGTTTCTACCGCTACGGCCTGCTCACCAATCCCGCGCTGAAAATCTACAAACCTTGGCTCGACCAACAATTTATCGACGAACTCGGCGGCCGTCACGAAATGAGCGAATTTCTGATTGCCAACGGCTTCAACTACAAAATGTCGGTTGAAAAAGCCTACTCTACCGACTCCAATATGCTGGGTGCCACCCACGAAGCCAAAGACTTGGAATTCCTCAACAGCGGCATCAAAATCGTTAAGCCCATCATGGGCGTTGCCTTCTGGGACGAAAGCGTCGAAGTCAAACCCGAAGAAGTCAGCGTGCGCTTTGAAGAAGGCGTGCCGGTTGCACTGAACGGCAAAGAATACGCCGATCCTGTCGAACTCTTCCTCGAAGCCAACCGCATCGGCGGCCGTCACGGCTTGGGCATGAGCGACCAAATCGAAAACCGCATCATCGAAGCCAAATCACGCGGCATTTACGAAGCCCCGGGAATGGCATTGTTCCACATCGCCTACGAGCGTTTGGTCACCGGCATCCACAACGAAGACACCATCGAACAATACCGCATTAACGGCCTGCGCCTCGGCCGCCTGCTCTACCAAGGCCGCTGGTTTGACAGCCAAGCGCTTATGTTGCGCGAAACCGCCCAACGCTGGGTTGCCAAAGCCATTACCGGCGAAGTCACCCTCGAACTGCGCCGCGGCAACGACTACTCGATTCTGAACACCGAATCGCCCAACCTGACCTACCAACCGGAACGCCTGAGTATGGAAAAAGTTGAAGACGCAGCGTTCACACCGCTCGACCGCATCGGCCAACTGACCATGCGCAACCTCGACATTACCGACACCCGCGC
>NZ_JBQCTZ010000189.1:0-6633 GCF_051963715.1 Neisseria sp. P0001.S005
AGACGGCCTTTACATCCTTTCAGAGAACACTCCATGCAAAAATGGCAAATCGAGCTTTATTCCACGCCGTCTTGGCTATTGCAGACCTTATTGATGGTCGCTGCAGCCTCGACGGTCATTCTGTTTTTTACACGCAACACACGCTTCGGGCGCGAGTTTAGCTATATCCTTCGCCTGTGCCTGACACCAAAAAGTACGGTCAAAGTTCTGCTGCTGATTACGGCGATGATTACGCTGCTGTTAACCGAAGTGCGGCTGAATGTGTTGAGTACCTTTATGTCCAAAGGGCTTTACGACTCGATGCAGGATTTAAACGCCTCCGCGTTTTGGATGTTTGCAGCGATGAATGCAGGCGTGGTGTTGATACGGGCCTTTAACAATGTCGTCAACGACTTTCTCGATCAAGGCTTGGCGATTAAATGGTCAGAGCGGCTCAATGAAGTTTTGACTTCGCGCTGGCTTACCGACAAAAACTACTACCGCCTGCAAATGCACCGCCACGCGCCGGACAACATCGACCAGCGTATCCAACAGGACGCACAGGATTTCATCGCCTCGACCATAGAATTTGTGCGCGGCATGGTCAATTCGGTCGTTACCTCGCTGGAATTTGCCGTTGTTTTGTGGGGCTTGGCAGGCATCCTGACCGTGTTCGGCTTTGACATTCCGCGCGGCATTGTTTGGTTCGTCTTTATCTTTGTGATTTTGGCAACCTTTATCGCCATGTGGATAGGCAACCCGTTGATTCGTTACAACTATGAAAACGAAAAGCTCAACGGCGACTACCGTTATTCCCTCATCCGCGTGCGCGACCACGCCGAAAGCGTGGCATTTTACAGCGGCGAAAAACACGAACACGACCAGCTTTCCGACCGTTTTAAAGCCATTATCCGCAACCGTTGGCGCATTGCGCGGCAAAGCGTCTGCCTGAGCGGCTTTAACGATATGTTCACCAACGGCATCAAGCTTTTTCCCATTATTTTGCAAGCCCCGCGCCTGTTTGCCGGACAAATCAAAATCGGCGACATCCAGCAGACCGTCCAAGCCTTCGCACGACTGCAAAACGCCCTGTCTTTCTTCCGGATGTTCTACAACAAATTCACTGCCTACCGTGCCCGACTGGAACGCCTATACGGCTTTTTGCTGAGCACGGAAGAAAAACACACCGCGCGACAACCCGACCTTACCGAAGTTTCAGACGGCCTGATCTTAGAAAACGTTGCCCTATACCGCCACAACGGCGAAGTTTTATTAGACGGTATCAATATCAACCTCAAAAGCGGCAACTCCCTGCTGATACGCGGCCCGAGCGGTTGCGGCAAAACTTCGTTGCTGCGCGCGCTGGCAGGGCTTTGGCCTTTTGGCAGCAGCGGTAAAGTCAGCCATCCGTCGCTTCAAGACATCCTCTTCCTGCCGCAACGCCCGTACACGGCACAAGGCAGCCTGCGCGATGCAATTTGTTACCCCGACATCGACAAACAACATCCGGAACTGATTGACGCCATGAATACCTGCCGATTAGGTTATCTGGTTGATAAATTAGATAAAACCGATGACTGGCAACACAAACTCTCCCCCGGAGAACTGCAACGCGTCGCCTTCGTCCGCGCCCTACTCTCGCAACCCAAAGTCATCCTACTTGACGAAGCCACCGCCGCCTTGGACGAACCGACCGAAGCCATGCTCTACCGTGCCTTAAAGCAAAAACTGCCCGACAGCATCATCATCAGCATCGGCCACCGCAGCACGCTCAACGAATTCCATGATTTATGCCTCGATGTCGGTCATGTACAATGCTGAATTAATGGCATACCAAAGGCCGTCTGAAACAGTGAAAAACGAAATCAAACGATTTTGTCATCGCCGTTTCAGACGGCCTTTTCAAACGCCATGGCATGTTTATTTGCTATACTCTGCACTGTGTTAACGTCGTCTAAAAAATATTTATGAAAACCCTGGCCCTCATTCCACATTACAACCACCCGTCCACCATCAGCCACGTTGCCCAAACCATGCGTGGCTTCGGTTTAAACGTTTTAATTGTGGACGACGGTTCACGCGAAGAATGCAAACCTGTATTGCAGGCTTTGGTTTCAGACGGCATTGATGTCCGTTACCGTCCCATCAACGGCGGCAAAGGCGCAGCGGTCAAAACCGGCTTGGAATACGCTCAAGAACATGGCTATACCCACGTCTTGCAGGTTGATGCAGACGGCCAACACTGTTTGAGCGACACACCCAAACTTCTCGCTGCAGCAGAACAAAACCCCGAAGCCGTTGTTTGCGGCTGGCCGCAATACGGCGATGACGCGCCCAAAGCACGGCTTTACGGACGCAAAATTACCGATTTCTGGAATATGCTGCACACTTGGTCATGCGACATCAAAGACGGTATGTGCGGCTTCCGCCTCTATCCGCTTGCACCCGCGCTATCCGTCGTCCGCGAAGAAACCGTAGGTGACCGCATGGACTTCGACACGGAAATCCTTATCCGCCTGTACTGGCGCAACGTCAAACCGGTTTGGATTAAAACACCCGTCCAATACGCCGCCGACGGCGTGTCCCACTTCGATGCCTTTGCCGACAATGTCCGCATCAGCAAAATGCACACACGGCTGTTTTTCGGCATGTTGAAACACCGATTGGGTAAAGTTTTCGGAAAGGCCGTCTGAAACCATGACCGATAATAAACAAACCCATTGGGCGGCGCAGCCCGAACGCGGCAGCCGCCTGTTTCTCACTCTGACCACATTGATGGTGCGCTATCTGCCGGCTTTTTTCATGAGACCGTGCATTTGGTTTGTGGTGCTGTATTTTTATGCAACCGCGCCCAAACCGCGCCGCCATGTCTTACGCTATCAAACCCGTCTTCAGACGGCCTTTCCCCATATCGTCCTGCCGAAACACAGCGTATTCAAACAATTCATCGCATTTGGCGAAGCGGTTTGCGACCGTTTTGCCGTGTGGCAACGCAAAATCCGTTATGAAGATTTGGTGATTGAAGATCCGGACGATATCTATTCGCAAGTCAAGCGCAATGAACGCGGCCAGATTTTTGCCTGTTCGCACTTGGGCAATACCGAAGTTTGCCGTGCGCTGGTGTCGCACCATAAAGATTTCAGACTCAACGTATTGGTGCACAGCAAACACGCGCAGGCATTTAACGAGGCATTGCAAAAAGCCGGTGCAGATCATATCCGTCTGATTCAAGTAACAGATTTGGACACCACCCTGATGATGGAATTGAACAGCCGTATCGAAAACGGCGAATGGATTGCCATCGCGGCCGACCGCGTGCCTGTACGCGGCGAGAAAACCGCCGACATTAATTTCTTAGGCCATACCGCCCCTATGCCGCAAGGCGCGTGGCTGTTGGCTTCGCTTTTAAAAACACAGGTAAATACACTGTTTTGCGTCAAACAAAACGGCCGCTATCATTTGAAACTGCGCCGCTTTACCGATACTTCCAGCTGGAAACGCGGCAAGCGCGAGGCTGCCGTCAAAGACGCGATGCAGGGTTTTGCCGACATTTTGGCGCAAGAATGTGCGCAAAATCCGCTACAATGGTTCAATTTTTATGATTTTTGGGGCGAAGACGCCGTCTGAAACCATCACACTCACTCTTTTAAACCATGAAAAAACACATCTACTGCCAACACAGCTTTGAAACCGAAGTTCCTTTTTTTGACGTAGATGCCATGCACATCGTGTGGCACGGCAACTATGTCAAATACCTTGAAACCGCACGTTGTGCTTTTCTGTCTTCCATCGGTTACGACTACAACGAAATGGGACGGCAAGGGTACAGCTGGCCGATTGTGCAGATGAACCTCAAATACATCCGCCCTGCCCGTTTCGGCCAAAAAATCCGCGTTGATATGGACATTGTCGAAATCGAAAGCTGCCTGCGTATCGATTACACCATTTACGATGCCGAAACCAACGAAAAACTGACCCGCGCTTCGACTACCCAAGCCGCGGTGTCGCTTTCAGACGGCCTGATGCAGTTTCAAACGCCGGACAGCTGGTTAGAAGCAGTAAAAAGACATCCGACATTTAAGGCCGTCTGAAAAATTTCGCGATTAAACAACATATCGCCTGCTTATCAGCATTACCCTTTATAATTTTAAGTTTTCGTTTCAGACGGCCTTTATCCTCAATCCACACACAATTATGCTACTGAACCTCAACCGCTTTGCCTTTCCTGTTTTCTTAAAAGAAACCCGCCTGCTTACTGCCCTCGCCCTGCCTATGCTGTTGGCGCAAGTGGCGCAAGTGGGTATTGGTTTTGTCGATACGGTAATGGCCGGTGGCGCAGGTAAGGAAGATTTGGCCGCAGTGGCCTTGGGCAGCAGCGCGTTTTCGACGATTTACATTACCTTTATGGGCGTGATGGCGGCTTTGAACCCGATGATTGCCCAGCTGTACGGCGCAGGTAAAACCGAAGAAGTCGGCAAAACAGGAATGCAGGGCATTTGGTTTGGCCTATGTTTGGGCGTATTCGGCATGCTGTTGATGTGGGCGATGATTATGCCTTTCCGTCATTGGCTGACATTGAGCGATTATGTCGAAGACACGATGGCGCAATATATGTTCTTTACCAGTTTAGCAATGCCGGCAGCCATGATACACCGCGCCTTGCACGCCTATGCCTCCAGCTTGAACCGCCCACGCGTGATTATGTTGGTCAGCTTTGCAGCATTTGTGTTGAATGTGCCGCTGAACTATGTGTTTGTTTACGGCAAATTCGGTATGCCTGCTTTGGGCGGCGCAGGTTGCGGCGTGGCAACGGCAGCGGTATTTTGGTTCAGCGCATTGGCTTTGTGGCTTTATATTGCCAAAGAAAAATTCTTTCGTCCGTTTGGCTTAACGGCAAAAATCGGCAAACCCGATTTGGCGGCTTTCAAACAGATTTGGAAAATCGGCGCACCCATCGGCTTGTCTTATTTTTTAGAAGCCAGCGCGTTTTCGTTTATCGTCTTTTTGGTGGCGCCATTCGGTGAGGATTATGTCGCCGCCCAACAAGTCGTCATCAGCCTGTCGGGCATTTTGTATATGGTTCCGCAAAGCGTCGGCTCGGCAAACACGGTACGCGTTGGCTTTTCGCTCGGACGGCGCGATTTTTTGCGGGCACGTTATATTTCAGGCGTTTCGCTGGTGTTGGGCTGGATGCTTGCCGCCTGCACCGCGCTGCTCTTGGTCATCTTTCGCTTTCAGTTGGCCGGTATGTACACCAACGATGCGGCAGTATTAGGCATTGCCGCGACCGTTTTATTTTTCGCCTCCCTATTCCAACTGGCAGACGCCACCCAATGTATCGCTTCATATGCGCTGCGCGGCTATAAAGTGACCAAAATGCCGATGTTCATCCATGCCGCCGCTTTCTGGGGCTGCGGCCTGCTGCCCGGCTACCTGCTTGCCTATCATGTCGATATGGGCATTTACGGCTTCTGGACCGCGCTGACCGTTTCACTGACGATTGCCGCCATCGCATTGGTATGGTGCCTGGAGCTTTGCAGTAAAGAGATGGTCAAATCGCATAAGGCCGTCTGAAAAATACAAGCAGTCTTTCTCCAATGATTACGCTATTTAATCAACGAATTCCTATTTTAAAGTTAAGCCCATGCAACCCATCCAATACCAAACCGACCTCACCTCCTACAACACTTTCGGCCTGAAAGCCCAAGCTCAAGCATTTGTCGCACTCAAACATGCCGACGAGTTGCGCAACATCGTCCGACTGCCCGAGTTCAACCGAGATACTGTGTTATGGCTCGGCGGCGGCAGCAATATCCTTTTGATGGAGGACTACGCCGGTCTGGTTGTTCATATGGAAAACAAGGGAATTCGTGAAATTGAGCGTTCAGACGGCCTGGTTTATATCGAAGCGCAAGCCGGGGAAATTTGGCATGATTTTGTTTTGCATACGGTTGGACTGGGTTTAAGCGGACTGGAAAACCTGAGCCTGATTCCGGGCACGGTCGGCGCGTCTCCGGTACAAAATATCGGTGCATATGGTGTTGAAGCGAAAGATGTTATCCATAGCGTACGCTGCTTTGATTTGGATACGGAAACCTTTGTCGAGCTTTCCAATGCCGACTGTGACTTTGCCTATCGCGAAAGCCTGTTCAAACAGGAAGGCAAAGGCCGTTATGTGATTGTTTCGGTTGTCTTTGCGTTGAAAGAGCATTTTGTGCCGAACTTGGGCTATGGCGATTTGGCCGCCGCGGTTGCCGAACTGAGCCAAGGCCGAGAAGCAACGGCCAAAGATGTTTCCGATGCAGTGTGTGCAATCCGCAACAGTAAACTGCCTAATCCTAACGTACTTGGTAATGTTGGGAGTTTCTTTAAAAACCCTGTTGTCAGCGCTAAAAAAGGGGCCGATTTGTTGCAGCAATACCCCAATATGCCACGCTATCCGCAGCCTGACGGTTCGGTCAAACTCGCGGCCGGCTGGCTGATTGACCAATGTCATCTGAAAGGCCATCAGATCGGCGGTGCGGCTGTGCATGACAGACAGGCTTTGGTTTTGGTGAATAAAAACAATGCGTCCGCGCAAGATGTCCACCAGCTGGCACAATATGTTTGTAATACAGTATTTACTCAATTTCAGGTAGAATTACACGCAGAACC
>NZ_JBQCTZ010000190.1:0-6632 GCF_051963715.1 Neisseria sp. P0001.S005
TCAGCCTACGGCGTACACATTGCCTATTCTCCCGAGCGCGCCGGAGGCCTGGAAACTGCCGGAGGCATTGCCACCGCCCTGCCGCTTTTGGGCAACGAGCCGTTTTTGGTCGTCAATGGCGACGTGTTGACCGACATTGATTTCCAAGCTGCACGACTGGCTGCCCAGCGCATGCAGGAACACAACTTTCTCGCCCATTTGTGGCTGGTGGACAATCCACCCCATCATCCCGAAGGCGACTTCGGCCTGCTTTCAGACGGCCTGGTATCCGCATCATCCTCAGACGGCCAGGCCCTGACTTTCAGCGGCGTGGGCGTTTATCATCCCGCGCTTTTCAAAGATACCCCGGCGCACCAGGCTGCCAAACTTGCCCCTCTGTTGCGTCAGGCCATGAGTCAAAGCCAAATCAGCGGCGAACACCACAACGGCCTTTGGTTGGACGTCGGCACAGTCGAACGCCTGCAAGAAGCTGACCGTATCGCCCAAAGCTGGTAAAACAAAAGGGACGTATCGGATACGTCCCTTTTAATATTCAAGGCCGTCTGAAAATATTGATCAACCCATTTTTCAGACGGCCTTAATCCATCAATCAAGCTTTAGCCAATTTCTTTTCTTTCTTCATTCCCAACAAGCCATTGACAATCATCACGCACAAACCCGACCAAATCAGGCCATAGCCGATCAATGCGCCTTTTTGCACCGGCTCGCCCAGCCATACAATCGACACAATAAAAAGCAATACAGGCTCCAAATAGCTCAACATGCCGAACACCGCCACCGGCAGCAACTGATTTGCCTTCAAATTCAAATGCATAGATATTGCACTATTAAAACCCAGCAACACAATAAAGAAAATTAAAACTGGTTTGGCCGCAATCATCGCCGGCGTATCCGTTGCAAATATAATATACGCCAATGCAAACGGCGTAATCATCATTAAATCAAAGGCCAGACCGATTAAAGAAGGCACGCCCAGTTTTCGGCGCAGTAGATAATAAAACGGATAAGTACCGAACACCCATACAGTCGTCCACGAAAACGCACCCGACCGTACCAATTCACATGCCACGCCTGCACAGGCCAATGCAACGGCAACCCTCTGCAACCGGTTTAAACGCTCTTTAAACCAAATCCGTCCACCCAGCATCATCGCCAAAGGAAACAGGAAATAACCCATGGCGATGTTTACCCCTTCCCCGTTGACCGGCCCCCAGACAAACAGCCACAACTGACTGGCAAATATCGGCGTCGGCAATACAATCAACAGCCACCGCTTCCAATCACGGCCGATATTGTTCGCAAACCGCGCCGCAGCCTGCCAACCGTTGACCATTGTCATCAGCACGCATAAAGCCGACAGCATCGCCACCATACGCCACGCAAAAATTTCCGTGCCGCTCATCGGCTGCATCCATACGCCGTACAGAAACAGCATAGCAAACAATGCATTGGACGTTATGGCCGCCAGCAAACCTTTAGATAAATTCGTCATTTCAGACGGCCTTTCATTGCATCGAAGCAGTCTAATACATCAGCCCTGTTTCACAATATCCGACAGCGGCCAGCGCGGTTTGACATTGAATGCACCGACAGCCTGACGCTCGGCAAGACGCATCGCGCCGGCAAAGGCAATCATTGCGCCGTTGTCGGTACAGTATGCCATCGGTGGAAAATAGACGTTGATTTTTTCTTCCTGCGGCTTGGGTTGGCCTTTTTCAGACGGCATTTTAACGGTTAAGCGCGAAAATTCATCACGCAGTTTCCAGTTTGCACCCACACCGCCGGCAACCACCAAAGTTCTGAAGCCGGTATCCAACAACGCTTTTTTGGCTTTGGCCGCCAATACGTCAACCACCGCATCTTGGAAAGCGCGGCAAATGTCGTTGCGTGTTTGTTCCGGAATTTCATCGCTGCCGGTTTCGGCACAGACTTTTTCGACAGCGGTCAAAACGGCGGTTTTCAAACCGGAAAAGCTCATCTGTAAATCGTGCGAATGAAGCATGGGGCGTGGGAATGTGAAAGCATCAGGCGTGCCAAGTTTGGCCAACTCGGATAATTTGGCACCGCCGGGATAAGGCAAACCCAAAAGCTTGGCCGTTTTATCAAACGCCTCGCCCGCCGCATCATCCACGCTCTCACCCAGCAAGGTGTAATCGCCGATACCGCGTACAGCCATAAATTGCGTATGTCCGCCCGACACCAGCAAAGCAACAAATGGAAATTCAGGCTTGTCGTCTGCCAACAAAGGTGAGAGCAAATGGCCTTCAAGATGGTGGACGGGGATAACGGGCTTGCCGATGGCAAATGCCAAGGCGTTGGCAAAGCCTGAACCGGCCAGTAACGCGCCGCCCAAACCCGGGCCTTGCGTAAAGGCAACCGCGTCGATATCGGCATAGCCTACGCCTGCCTCCTTCAAGCAACCTTGCGTCAATGGCACGACACGGCGGATATGGTCGCGGCTGGCCAATTCGGGGACAACGCCGCCGTACTCGGCGTGCATCGCCATTTGTGTGTGCAAATGATGCGCCAACAGGCCGCGCTCGGTATCATAGAGCGCAACGCCGGTTTCGTCGCAAGATGATTCAATTCCTAATACCAACATGGTTTGAGGCCGTCTGAAAAAATGATTAAAAACGATTCAGACGGCGTTTTCTCCGAAAACGGAAAAAGGCCGTCTGAAATAAAGTGCGGGATAGGCTGCTTACAAAGTGCCGTAAGAATGCAGGCCGCTTAAGAACATATTCACGCCGATAAAGGCAAAGGCGGTAATGATCAGGCCGATGACCGCCCACCAAGCCAACACCCTGCCGCGCCAGCCTGCCACCAGTCGCAAATGCAACCAGACAGCGTAATTCAGCCAAACGATAAATGCCCAAGTTTCTTTCGGGTCCCAGCTCCAATAGCGGCCCCACGCGTCGGCCGCCCACAATGCGCCGAGAATGGTGGCAATGGTAAAGAACAGGAAACCGACGGCAATCGCTTTGTACATGACTTCTTCAATGACCTGCGAGTGCGGCAGCCATGATTTTTTGCCTGCATCTTCTTTTCTGAGTGCCAGCAGTTCGGCAATACCCAGCATGGCGGCGATACAAAATGCGCCGTAGCCGATAAAGTTGGCCGGAACGTGGATTTTCATCCACCAAGACTGCAAAGCAGGAATCAGCGGCTGAATGGCATGCGCCTCGCGTGAAACGCTGTACCACAAGACAAATCCGACCACAATCGCCATAAAGCTGAAGACGAAGCCGCCCAGTTTTTGTACGGCAAAACGGCCTTCGTAATAGAGGTACATCAGCGCCGTAATGACCAAGAACAAGATAAATACTTCGTAAAGGTTGGAAACCGGAATATGGCCGGCATCGGGACGCAGCAGATAGCTTTCATGCCAGCGCACCAACAAACCGACAAAACCCGCCACCGCTGAAACCCATGCAAACACGGTACCCATGCCCAAAAGCGTATTGGACGGCACATTTTTGCGCACCGCCGCTATCGCGCCGACGATATAGGTAAACAAGGCGAAGAACACAAACGCGCATTGCCACATAATCGCCGACTGGCTGCTTAACAGGTATTTGAGCAAGAAGCCGTCTGCACGTTTGATGTCGCCACCATACAAATCAACGGCCAAATACGCCAAGCACACGCCCAAAGGGATAAACCAGCGCATCGGTTTGAAAAACCAACCCAGAAAAACGGCAATACCGGCACTCACCCACAAAATTACCATTTCGTAGATGTCCATGTGCAGACCAGCCTGGGTTTGGGCAATAAACGCACCGATTGCAATCAGCAGCGCAAATGCCCAGTCGAAAAGGTTGAGGTTTCGGATAAATGATTTATGTGTCAGAAGCTCATGCTCGGGCAAGGCCTGATGTTTGTTATTCATGGTTCAAATCCTTGGCAAGCTGCTGCAATTGCCGTGTGTGTTGCGGAAATTCTTTCTGCAAGTCGCGTTCGTTGCGGCTGGAAGACATGGCAAAACGGATACGGCCGTCTGAAAACAGCAGCCAAGCACGTTTTTCACGAATATAGAACATAAATACCGTACCCAACACCAGCAATACCGAACCCAAATACACCAAGAATGCGCCCGGCGAACGGGTCATCTGCAGGCCGGAAGAGCGTACTTCGGCAAAACTTTCCAGTTGCAGCAGCATTGGCGCGGGATATTCGGTCAAACCGGTGTAAGCATCCATTGCGTGCAACAGGAAGCGGTTGCGTTTTTCATCCTGCGGCCAAGCCGGCAGATTGTATGTGCTGATCGTATCTTCCAAAGCGGCATTCATCACGCCATAGAGCATCTCATAGAAATAGCCCTGCATTTTTTCCTGCTGCTCTTTCGGAATGTTGGTGGTAACAAATTCGTCCAAAGCCAAATAGCCGCCTTTGGCAAAAATAGACAAGGTGTTTTCCGCCGCCGCCATGAATTGCTCACGGATTTCGGCAGGTGCGCCTTTAACGGCGTTGGCAACAGTTTTACGGCGTGCCGCATCGTCTTTCAGATATTGGCGCAAAGCCATAAAGGTGTCGATTTGGCCGTTTTTATCCATCGGAATGCGCAACCAACGGTATTGCTGCGCCAAGCCGCTGCGTGTACCGGTAATAAAGAAATAGTCTTCATCTTGTTTTACCGGCAACATATAGTTTTTATATTCGACCGCCTGCCCTGCTTTGTCGCGGATACGGTAAACGATAGACGGGCCGATATTTGTGTATTTTTTGCCTTCTTGACGGACAGAGCGAACATCATTGATGGCGGATTTCAAGTTTTGCTCTTTTTCAGACGGCTCGCTCATGTCTTCGACGTTCATCGAAGTAAACTGGTCAAATTCCAGTTTATAAGAGGTCTTGCCCAAATCCAGCGGAAACTCGCGCATAGACGTTGCTTTGAGTTTAACCGGAGTACGGTCGGCATCAGCCAGATTCCACGCTTTAAACGTCAAGTCAGAGCCGCCGTCGGCAAAACTTGCCTGATAAACCGTAATACCGTGCAACGTCAAAGGATGGTTGACGCGGATAGTGTGTTCGCTGACTTTGCCGGTTGCCTTGTCCGTTACTTCCAAGTCGCTGGCAAAATCACGCGGCATACCAGTATCGTAAAAGTCGATATGGAATTTCTTTAATTTGACCGAAAACGGCAGGTCTTGCACCAGCATGCCGTTATCCGCATTCAGAAACACCACGTCCGCGCTCTGCCCTTCCGCGATATTGACATTGCCCCTAAACGACAGGTTGGATTCACCCAACACGCTTTCTGGCTTAAAGTCTTTGGCGTAAACCGCCGTATTGTCGGGCACGATTCGTCCGGTGAGCATACCGATTTTCAGCAGGATATTGCTGTCTATCAAACCGCCCAAACAAATCACAATCAGCGCGGCATGGGCAAAGATATAGCCCCATTTGTTCATCGCGCCTTTTTTCGCCGCCACCAAAACCGAACCGTCTTCACGCGTAACGGTTTTGCAGCCATAGCCTTGTACTTCCAAATACCGTTGCGCGACTTCGGGCGTTACCTGTCCGTCTAAAACGATGGAATGGCGCATTGCCGCCAGCGATTTTTCCTTCGCGTTTTCACGGAACGAACGAATCTCGCGCAAAAACGGCGGAACATTGCGAATCAGGCACAATCCGGTGGAAATCACCAAAAACATCATGATGACAACGAACCACGCCGAGGCGTACACGTCGTACAGGCCCCAAAAACCGAAAATCTGCGACCAAAACGGGCCGAATTTCACCAAATAATCAACTTGTGGCTGGTTTTGCTGCAAGACCGTACCGATAATCGAAGCCACGCCCAATAGGCTGAGCAAGGCGACGGCAAAACGCATGGAGCTGAAAAAGGCAAACCATGGTCTGCGGATGAGTGGGACGGATGATGAAGATTTACTCATGTTTCAACTGTCGGCTTTGAACAACCCAATCAATCGGGCTGCGATGGACGTTATGATGCGAAAGGAAGAATACTGTATATTGTAGTCAAAATCTTACTGTCGCTATTTGAAAAAAACAATCAGGCTTATCGGCATATATTGGCTAAGGCCGTCTGAAGGGTTTTCAGACGGCCTGTATCAATAAGCTCGTTTTAAAACGAAATTAGTGCAAACCTTGGATAAAGTTGGCTACTGCGTTCAACTCTTCTTCGCTCAGGCGGTTGGCAATATCGGCCATGATGGCGTTTTTGCGTTGGCCGGATTGGTAAGCTTTCATTTGCTCGACAACGTAAGCTTTGTGTTGGCCGCCCAGACGAGGATAGGCTTGGATTTCAGTACCGCCGCCTGGGATACCTGCGCCGCTAGGACCGTGGCAAGACATACATGCCGGCAGTTTTTTAGCGCTCAGGCCGCCGCGATAGATTTTCGCGCCCAACTCTGGGTTTTCTTTAGGATTGGCTTCGCCCGGTTTGCCTTGTTGTTTGGCGTAGTAGGCGGCAGCGTCGCGGATGTCTTGTTCGGACAAGTTCATCACCATCGGTTTCATCACGCCGGCAGCACCGTGGGTACGGGTACCGTCTTTGATGGCCATGGTTTGGCCGTAGGTGTAGGCCGCGAACTGACCTGCCAGTTTAGGATAAGTTGCGATACCGCTGTTACCATCGGCTGCGTGACACGCCGCACAGATAGTAGTCG
>NZ_JBQCTZ010000191.1:0-6629 GCF_051963715.1 Neisseria sp. P0001.S005
GCGCGGGTGTCGGTAATGTCGAGGTTGCGCATGGTCAGTTGGCCGATGCGGTCGAGCGGTGTGAACGCTGCGTCTTCGACTTTTTCCATGCTCAGGCGTTCCGGTTGGTAGGTCAGGTTAGGCGATTCGGTGTTCAGAATCGAGTAGTCGTTGCCGCGGCGCAGCTCGAGGGTGACTTCGCCGGTGATGGCTTTGGCGACCCAGCGTTGGGCGGTTTCGCGCAACATGAGGGCTTGGCTGTCAAACCAGCGGCCTTGGTAGAGCAGGCGGCCGAGGCGCAGGCCGTTGATGCGGTATTGTTCGATGGTGTCTTCGTTGTGGATGCCGGTTACCAAGCGTTCGTAGGCGATGTGGAACAATGCCATGCCCGGGGCTTCGTAGATGCCACGCGATTTGGCTTCGATGATGCGGTTTTCGATTTGGTCGCTCATGCCCAAGCCGTGGCGGCCGCCGATGCGGTTGGCTTCGAGGAAGAGTTCGACAGGATCGGCGTATTCTTTGCCGTTTAATGCAACCGGCACGCCTTCTTCAAAGCGCACGCTGACTTCTTCGGGTTTGACTTCGACGTTTTCGTCCCAGAAGGCAACGCCCATGATAGGCTTAACGATTTTGATGCCGCTGTTGAGAAATTCCAAGTCTTTGGCTTCGTGGGTGGCACCCAGCATGTTGGAGTCGGTAGAGTAGGCTTTTTCAACCGACATTTTGTAGTTGAAGCCGTTGGCAATCAGAAATTCGCTCATTTCGTGGCGGCCGCCGAGTTCGTCGATAAATTGTTGGTCGAGCCAAGGTTTGTAGATTTTCAGCGCCGGGTTGGTCAACAGGCCGTAGCGGTAGAAACGCTCGATGTCGTTGCCTTTGTAGGTGCTGCCGTCGCCCCAGATATTTACATCGTCTTCTTTCATGGCGGAAACGAGCATGGTGCCGGTAACGGCGCGGCCCAGAGGCGTGGTGTTGAAATAGGCGATGCCGCCGGTGGAAACGTGGAACGCGCCGCATTGGATGGCAGCGATGCCTTCGTGTGCCAACTGCGCGCGGCAGTCGATCAGGCGGGCATTTTCTGCGCCGTATTCCATCGCTTTTTTAGGAATAGCGTTGTAATCGTCTTCGTCAGGTTGGCCGAGGTTTGCGGTGTAGGCATAAGGCAGCGCGCCTTTGAGTTTCATCCACAACAGCGCGGCAGAGGTATCGAGGCCGCCGGAGAAGGCGATGCCGACTTTTTGACCGATGGGGAGATTTTGTAAAATGGTATGGTTTTGGCTCATTGGGATTCCTCCAGACTTGAAAAGTTGAAACCATTATCTTATAAATGGAATACATTGTCAGCAATTAGGCCGTCTGAATGTTCGGAGAGCCGTATTAAAGAAACCTCATCATGAACGCTTTTAACCTCATCATCATCGGCGATGAAATCCTGCATGGCAGCCGCCAAGACAAGCATTTCGCCTTTTTTAAATCTTTATTGGAATCGCACGGGCTGAAGCTCAATCAGGTGCAATACCTGCCTGACGAACCCGATTTGCTGGTCAAACAACTGCGCCGCAGTTTTTCAGACGGCCTACCGACTTTCGTTACCGGCGGTATCGGTTCTACGCCTGACGACCACACGCGCCAAGCCGCAGCGGCCGCTTTGGATTTGCCTGTCGTCCGCCATCCTGAAGCCGCCAAGTTTATCGAAGGCGTAACCCGGAAACGCGGCGAACCGCTCGATTCGCCGGAACACGCCCAACGCCTGAAGATGGCGGATTTTCCCGAGGGCGCGGAATTGGTGCCCAATCCGTTTAACAACATCGCTGGATTTTCTATCCGCGAGCATTATTTCTTCCCCGGTTTCCCCGTGATGGCGCACCCGATGGCTGAATGGGTATTGGAAACTTATTACGCCGACCGCTTCAACCAAACCGAACGAGGCAGCCGCAGCGTGTATGTGTTCGACCAACCCGAATCGCGCATTACGCCGATTATGGAGCATCTTGAACATACCTACGCCGGTATCCGTTCGTACAGCCTGCCCACAGTGGGCCGTACCGATTCAGACGGCCGTTACACTCCGCCGCATATCGAGTTCGGCATCAAAGCGGAAGGCGAGGCCTGCCGCTTGTTGGATACGGCGTGGGAAGATGCGTTGCAGGGTTTGCAGGCGATTGGTGCGACTTTGAAAGAAACGGTGGAATAATGCACTTATCCCCAGCCCAATCCAGACGCGCACTGACTTTTGCCTCTTTGCTGTTTTTACCGCCGACCCTCATCATCGGCATTTGGCTGGCGCAATATGGCGGCTTTGCTTTTGAACCGCCGCTGATGCACGCCGTCCATGCCCATGCGGGTACATGGTTTGACCCGATTGCCACCGTGTTGCACTATCTGGGCAAAACCGCGATTGCCGTGCCGCTGATCGGCGCAGTCGCCGCAGCCCTGTATTTTGCCGATAAGAAGCGCGAAGCACTGTTTTGCGTGTTGGCGGCATTGGTGCCGACTTTGAACATGCTGATTGTGAAGGTATGGTTTGCCCGCGAACGTCCGCTGCTTTGGCCGCGCCTAATTGAAGAGAGCAATTTTTCCTTCCCCAGCGGCCACAGTACGTTTTCCGCCGCCATTGCCGTCATGCTGATATTGCTTTGCCGCCGCACGCGCTACCGCCGCGCCGCTTGGATAGGCGGTATTTCCTTTGCCCTGTTGACCGGGTTTTCACGCATTTATTTGGGCGTGCATTATCCCACCGATGTTTGGGCAGGCTGGACAAACGGCACGCTGACTGCCTTGCTGGTGTATATGCTCATCTTCAGGCCGTCTGAAAAATAGAAGAAATAAATCATGAATACACGTTCACTCAACACGCCTTATTGGCTCAGAAACGGCCATGCCGACACCCTGTTTGCCAAGTTGCTGCAAGGCAAGGCACCCGACTACCGCCGCGAGCTTCTGCCCGACAGTACCGGCAAAACCCAAGTTGCCTACGATTTTGTCGACAGTGCCGACCCCGATGCGCCGTTGGTGGTTTTGTTTCACGGACTGGAAGGCAGCAGCGAGAGCCATTACGCAGTCGAGTTGATGAAAGCCGTTCAGCAGCGCGGTTGGAACGGCGTGGTCGCCCATTTCCGCAGTTGCGGCGGCATCGCAAACACCGCGCCCGTGTTCTACCACCTCGGCGATACGACTGAAATCGCCTTTATGCTCAACACGCTGGCCCGACGCTATTCAACCATTTACGCCGTCGGCGTTTCTTTGGGGGGCAATGCCCTGGCCAAATATTTGGGCGAGCAGGGCAGCAATGCCGTTCCGCGTGCTTCTGCCGTCGTTTCCGCGCCGGTTGATGCTGTGGCGGCCGGTACGCGTTTTGACCAAGGCATGACGCGACTGATTTACACGCGCTATTTTTTGAATTCGCTGCTGCCGAAAGCTCGAGCGATTCCTCAGTTTCAGACGGCCTTGAGCCGGCAAAACTGCAAAACGCTTGGCGATTTTGACGACCGCTTTACCGCGCCGCTTCACGGTTTTGCCGACCGCCACGATTACTACCGCCGCAATTCCTGCAAGCCGTTTCTGAAAGGCGTGGATACGCCGTTGCTGCTGCTCAATGCCGTCAACGACCCCTTCCTGCCGCCGGAAGCCCTGCCGACCGGGCGGGACGTATCCTCAGCTGTTACGCTGCTGCAACCGGCATACGGCGGTCATGTCGGCTTCGTCAGCCGCGATCAAGGCCATCTGAATCTGCAATGGCTGCCGCAAACGGTGTTGGACTATTTCAAACAGTATCAGCCGTAAATGAAAAAGGGCATGTATGTGACATGCCCTTAGAGTGAAGAAAGTAAAAAGGCCGTCTGAAAACGAGTTTCAGACGGCCTTTTGAATAGCTTGATTATTTGCCTTTGTCGGCTTTGGCTTCTTTTTTCAGAGAAGCGTACAACTCAGGGTCGCGGTTTTTCAGTAAGGACGCAACGGCCAAGTCATCACGGTTGACTTTAGCCAAATCTACGCGCTCGATGTGTACCAAACGCAGCAATTCGCGTACAGGTTTAGGCATGTTGCGGCCGGATTCGTAACGGGAACCACCGGATTGAGTCACACCGATGCGGCTCCAGAAGTCCATTTGGTTCAGGCCGAGTTTTTTACGGATATCGCGGATGTTTTCAATTTTTTCGAACGATTTCATGAATCTTCCTTATTGTGGTATTTGTTGCATGCCTCTAGGCATAAAAATAGGTCTGCAAGAATGCCGGCATCCCTTTTCCTGTAGGCTTTTGGGGTGATATGTGGGCGTATTGCAAATGACTGATCTAGATAATTAGACAGTATATTCGAAAGAAGTTTTCCGCTGTCTGCCATAATTTGTGTAAATATTTCTTAATTCATTATTTCGGTAAATTTTCATTATATAAATCATTAAATTATGCGTTCATCTTAAATATGGCGTAAGCAAATTTTTACATAATTAAACAATTTAATTTGGATAAAAACTTAATTTCGAGTTTTTATTCGGTTTTCTAGGTTGAGAATGCGAATAAATTTCAGGCCGTCTGAATCTGTATTTTCAGACGGCCTGAAGGTTTTTTCAAGGTTAAGGCTTACCGCTGGCTGGGCTGATGGTAAGGATTTCGTAGCCGGTTTCGGTAACCAAAACTTCGTGTTCCCACTGGGCGGAGAGTGAGCGGTCTTTGGTGACCACTGTCCAACCGTCGTTCAGGATACGCAGATGACGTTTGCCTTGGTTGATCATCGGCTCGATGGTGAAAATCATGCCTGGTTTGAGGACGAGGCCCTCGCCTTTGCGGCCGTAATGGACTACTTGCGGCGCTTCGTGGAAGCCGCGGCCGATGCCGTGTCCGCAGAATTCCTGTACTACGGAGTAGCCGGCATTTTCGGCAACCTGTTGGCAGGCATAGCCAACATCGCCGAGGGTGGCGCCGGGTTTGACCGCTTCAATACCTGCCATCATGGAGGCGTGGGTCACGTCGATCAGGCGTTGGGCAATCGGGGAGACTTTGCCGACGGTAAACATACGGCTGGAATCGCCGTGGAAGCCGTCTTTTTTAATGGTCAGGTCGATGTTGACGATATCGCCTTCTTTCAGCGGTTTGTCGTCGGGAATGCCGTGGCAGATAACGTGGTTGACGGAGGTGCAGCAGGATTTCGGGTAGGGCGGGTTGCCGTAGTTGAGGGGGGCCGGATAACCGCCTTGAACGTTGACGTGGTAGTCGTAAACGAGTTTATCGATTTCGTTGGTGGTTACGCCGGGTTTGACGAATTGGCCGATGTAATCGAGGGCTTCGGCGACCAAGCGGCCGAGTTCGCGCATTTTTTCGATTTCTTCGGGGGTTTTGATGATGACTTTGTCCATGAGGTTTCCTTCTTGTTTCAGACGGCATGGAGGCTGTCTGAACGGGACGGGTGTGCCGTCTGTTTAAAACAGGTTGTCGAGATTGTCTTTATTGCGCGGTTTGGCTTGTGGTTTGGCCTCAGGCTCGGCTTTCGGAGTCGGTTTGGACTCGGGGGCTTTGGCTTTTTCCGGTTTGCTGTCTGCGGCTTTGTTTGCTACCGGCTGGCTGTCTGCTTGAGGTGTGTTTTGAGCGGCAGGGCTGCTGTTGTCGGATTGTGTTTTTTCTGATTTGTCGGTTTCGGTGCGTTTGTTTTCTGTGCGTTTGCCGCGGTGTGCGGCAGGACGGTCGTTTTTTGCACCTTCTTCGGCGTTGTCGCTTTTTTCGGTTTGGGGAACAATCGGGCTGCCGGAGGCGGTTTTTGCGTCGCCGTCTTTGGTAGGCTGAACGGTTTCAGGTTCGACAGTGCCGTTGGGGCGCCAAACTTCAATGCGTGTGTCGGTTTGTTCGGCAGGGCTTTTTTCGGGTACGTCGGTTTTACCGGAGTTTAGGGTGCTGAATACGCCGGCAACAAGGGCTGCGACGGCAATAAAGCTGACAAGGAATAAAGCGCGGATTAAGTGTTTGGGCTTAAGTTGGAAAGGGGTTTTATTATTTTTGGACATGATGTGGCAGGTAATCGTTGGAGGAATGGCCGTCTGAATGTTCAGACGGCCCCGGGTTGCCTGTGAATCAGTTGGCAACGTAGTTTTGATAGAGGGTCACGACTTTTTGTACGCCGACGGTCGTGCTGACTTTTTGGGTCACGCGGGCTTGCTCGTCAGGCGTGAGGATGCCCATCACATAGGTCACGTTGCCGTAAGTCACGATTTTGACGCGTGCCTGGGTGGCCGGGCTGAGGCCCAACAGGGTGGCGCGGACTTTGGATGTACCCCAAGTGTCGTTGGTCACGTCGCCGAGCGAACGCGCTTGTGATGCAACAGTGATGTAGTTGTACACGCCTTCTGCGGCTTGTTCGGAACGGGCGATGCGTTCAACAAATTGTTTTTCGCCTTCGGTGGCCACTTGGCCGAGCAGGAGCAGGTGGCGGTTGTAGCCGACAACGTTCAGTTTGGGCTTGTAGCCTTCGACTTGGTTGTTTTGGCGCAGGTAGGAGCGTGCGGTGGTTTCGACGCGCAGGGCCATAACGTTGTCGTCGGTTTGTGCGCCGGTGGTGCGGCGGTCGACGGCGGATTTGGTACCGACGGCTGCACCGCCGATCAGTGCGCCGACGCAGCCGCTCAGACTCAGGCTCAAGAGGGTCGCAGTCAGAACGGG